>NZ_JBFRSC010000005.1:0-15117 GCF_041473335.1 Vibrio sp. 10N.222.55.C7 | reverse complement strand
CGCGATGAACCTAAAAAAAGCCCCAGTCTCTCGACTGGGGCTTTCATCTTTTCCCGATAGATAAGTATCGTGCTAGCGAAAACTTATCTCAAAACTAATGCTTACTTATTATGCGTTAGCTTTTTCTTTTTTAGCTTTTGGCGCTTTCGCTTCAGCTGGCTTTTGGTCTGCTTTCTTAAGGATAACTGTAGTACCTTCGAAAGTTTCGCCTTCAACGTATGGTTGGCCGAAGTAAGAAGTTGTTAGAACTTCTTTTAGCTCAGTGATTAGAGGGTAACGTGGGTTAGCACCTGTACACTGGTCATCGAACGCTTCAACAGCTAGCTCGTCTAGTTTAGCGATGAAGTCAGACTCGTTAACACCCGCAGCTTGGATAGATAGTGGGATATCTAGGTCAACTTTAAGCTCTTCTAACCAAGTCAGTAGACGTTCAATCTTCTGAGCTGTACGGTCACCAGCTTGGCTTAGGCCTAGGTGGTCAGCAACTTCAGCGTAACGACGACGTGCTTGTGGACGGTCGTACTGAGAGAATGCAGTCTGCTTAGTTGGGTTATCGTTCGCGTTGTAACGTACAACGTTTGAGATAAGTAGTGCGTTAGCAAGACCGTGTGGTAGGTGGAACTCAGCACCAATTTTGTGAGCCATTGAGTGACACACACCTAGGAATGCGTTCGCAAATGCTACACCAGCGATAGTTGCTGCGTTGTGTACTTTCTCACGAGCTATTGGGTCAGCCGCACCATTTTTGTAGCTTGATGGTAGGTATTCTTTAAGCATCTTAAGAGCTTGAAGAGCTTGACCGTCTGAGTACTCGTTCGCTAGAACAGATACGTAAGCTTCAAGAGCGTGAGTTACTGCATCGTAACCACCGAACGCTGTTAGAGACTTAGGCATGTTCATTACTAGGTTCGCATCAACGATAGCCATGTTTGGCGTGATTTCGTAATCAGCTAGTGGGTATTTAGCACCAGTCTTGTCGTCAGTAACAACAGCGAATGGAGTAACCTCTGAACCTGTACCTGAAGTTGTAGTGATACATACAAGCTCAGCTTTTTGACCCATTTTAGGGAACTTGTAGATACGTTTACGGATGTCCATAAAGCGCATTGCTAGTTCTTCGAAGTGAGTTTCTGGGTGCTCGTACATAACCCACATGATCTTAGCAGCATCCATTGGAGAACCGCCACCTAGAGCAAGGATTACGTCAGGTTGGAAGCTCTTCATTGCTTCAGCGCCTTTCTCAACAACAGATAGCGTTGGATCCGCTTCTACGTCGAAGAAAGTTTGAACTTCGATGCCTTGTGCTTTAAGCAAGCTAACTACGTCATCTGCGTAACCGTTGTTGAATAGGAAACGGTCAGTTACTAGGAATGCGCGTTTCTTACCTTCTAGGTCGCTCATTGCGATTGGAAGGCTACCACGACGGAAGTAGATAGACTTAGGTAGTTTGTGCCACAACATGTTTTCAGCTCGCTTCGCTACAGTTTTCTTGTTGATAAGGTGCTTAGGACCTACGTTCTCAGAGATAGAGTTACCACCCCATGAACCACAACCTAGAGTTAGAGAAGGTGCAACGTTGAAGTTGTACAGGTCACCGATACCACCGTGAGTAGTCGGGATGTTGATTAGGATACGAGCAGTCTTCATCTTGTCACCGAAGTAACGGATGCGGTCTGCGTTAGTATCTTGGTTAGTGTAAAGACCAGATGTGTGACCGATACCACCGATTTCAACCATAGTTACCGCTTGAGCAACTGCGTCTTCGAAGTCATCTGCGCGGAATAGACCTAGAGTTGGAGATAGTTTCTCGTGAGCGAATTCGTCATCGTAAGAAACTTTACCAAGACCTTCACCTACAAGTACTTTTGTATCAGCAGGAACTTTAACACCAGCCATTTCAGCGATTGCTGGAGCAGGTTGACCTACGATTTTAGCGTTTAGGTTGCCGTCGATAAGCAGAACTTTACGTACTTTATCAGCGTCAGCTTTAGATAGAACGTGAGCTTTGTGAGAAGCGAAACGCTCTTTAACTTCGTCATATACTTCGCTAACTACGATTGCAGCTTGCTCAGAAGCACATACTACGCCGTTATCGAAAGTCTTAGACATAAGGATAGATGCTACAGCACGTTTGATGTCAGCTGTTTCATCGATAACGACAGGAACGTTACCAGCACCAACACCGATAGCAGGCTTACCAGAAGAGTATGCTGCTTTAACCATGCCTGGACCACCAGTAGCAAGGATAAGTGCGATACCGTCGTGCTTCATAAGCGCGTTAGAAAGCTCTACAGATGGTTGGTCGATCCAACCGATGATGTCTCGTGGAGCACCCGCTGCAACAGCTGCGTCTAGAACTAGTTTCGCTGCGTCGTTAGTTGAGTTCTTTGCACGTGGGTGTGGCGAGAAGATGATGCCGTTACGTGTCTTAAGAGAAATTAGAGATTTGAAGATTGCTGTAGAAGTTGGGTTCGTTGTTGGAACGATACCACAGATGATACCTACAGGCTCAGCGATAGTCATTGTGCCTAGGTTGTCATCTTCTTCTAAGATGCCACATGTTTTTTCGTCTTTGTATTTGTTGTAGATAAATTCAGATGCAAAGTGGTTTTTGATAACCTTATCTTCAACAATACCCATTCCAGATTCAGCAACTGCTTGTTGAGCAAGTGGAATACGAGCGTGGTTAGCAGCAAGAGAAGCTGCGCGGAAGATTGCGTCTACTTTCTCTTGAGAGAATGTTGCAAACTCTTCTTGTGCTGCTTTAACGCGAGCTACTAGAGCATCAAGTTCCGCTAAGTTAGTTACAGGCATGGTGGATCTCCTAAAATAATAAATATTAAAAACTTTTTATTAAATTCGCTGCTTGCCGTTAACCTTAAACACCAGCGTTCTTAGTAAATTGCTTTCAGGGCTGAGTATATTATTTCACTGTGTGAAAAAAATTGACCCAGATCAGTTACCCAAAAAGAATTAACCAGAAAGTAGTAAGGCAATCGCAAAAATGAACTTAAGAGCATGATTTATATAGATTAAACTCACACTTTTCGTTCGCGCAAAAAACAAGCAAACAGACAACTTTTTTCTACATAGCGTAATAAACTGTAAAAAAGTTTCATTTTTAGTCCGTTAAATTACATGTATACAGCTATATTCGTGCTACTGAGAGTATATCCATAGCGTTGTACGGGCTAGATTCTGACATAATTTTTATTAATTTCGTGCGTCGGTTAACAGTTACTCAATAATAAATTACAAAATGAAACACTACCAACTAGCTTGCAACAGGCTTAAAACAAAAGTGAGATTCAATTAGTTTTTCTAAAAAGAATCACCCATTTCAAGTTAGTTTTTTTCATTCGCGTAAATTGAGTTTGTCCCTTACATTACGCGCCTAAACTATTCACAGATCAACCCTTCAACCTTAAGTACGCTAACTGGAGATCGCTCTCATGCAAGGCTTAGAACTCGCAATTTTTATGCAATTCTTCCTTGGGCTTGTTGCTGCCGTAAACCCAATCGGCATCATGCCTGTTTTTGTTTCTCTTACTGCTCATATGCCGCCAGAAGAGAGGAACAGGACAGCCTTACAAGCAAATATTGCTGTTGCCGTGATCTTGATTATGTCACTTGTTGCAGGGCAAATGCTTCTTGATATGTTTAGCATCTCGTTGGATTCATTCCGCGTTGCTGGTGGCTTACTGTTATTGAGCATCGCATTTTCGATGATGAGCGGTAAGCTCGGTGAAGATAAGCAGAACAAACAAGAGAAGTCTGAATACATCAGCAAAGAGCAGATCGGCGTTGTTCCACTTGCTATGCCGCTAATGGCAGGCCCAGGTGCAATCAGCTCGACCATTGTTTATGGTTCTCGCTACCCTGCTGCTATTGATACGGTCGGCATCGGCATTAGCATCATCGCATTCGCAACGTGCTCTTGGCTTTTGTTCCGTTCAGCGCCGGTTATCGTTCGCTTTTTAGGTCAAACGGGTATCAACGTGATCACTCGTATCATGGGCCTGATTCTTGGCGCATTGGGCATCGAGTTCATCGCCAATGGCCTACGTAATCTGTTCCCAGGCTTGGCATAACGTTTAACAACATTTCGGTTGCTCTATAAAGGGCAACAATATTGAAATATAGATGAGGCGAGTAAAGCAATTGGGCTTTCACTCGCCTCGTTATTATGAAGCTTGTATAATGACTGTTAATGCATTTAACAGAAGACGAACCTCTCCTTATGTCACGCAAGCCACTCAAGCATCATTTGTACGTCATTATCTTTGGTACTCACACGCCAGCCGGACGTGCATTTGATATAACTCTGATCGTTGCAATCTTGGCTTCGCTGTTGGTTCTGATCTTAGAATCCATCCCTAATGTGATGACCGAATGGTCACAACAGCTGCGTTATATCGAATACACCTTCACTGCACTCTTCACTCTTGAGTATTTGTTAAGGCTCTATTGCTCCCCAAAGCCAAAATCTTACGCCACCAGTTTTTATGGTGTCGTTGACCTATTGGCGATTCTTCCGACCTACCTAGCAATCATCTTCCCAGGCGCTTCATTTATGGGTGTGGTGAGACTGCTGCGTGTGATGCGTATCTTCCGAATTCTAAAGCTGGTTCGCTACCTGCAAGATTCCAATATTCTGTTGCGCTCACTATTAATGGCACGACGAAAGATACTGATCTTCTTTAGCACCGTCGGCATCTTGGTGGTTATCTTTGGCGCCTTGATCTTTGTTATTGAAGGTCCTGACAATGGCTTCACCAGTATTCCTCACAGTATCTATTGGGCCATCGTGACTATCACTACGGTAGGTTATGGTGACATGGTGCCGCAGACCGCGCTTGGTAAAGCCATAGCATCACTGACCATGCTATTGGGTTACTCTATCTTAGCAGTGCCAACCGGGATCATTACTGCAGAACTCAGTAATGAGATGAACTCGCACAAAGAATTGGTTAAGTGCCCGAACTGTAACCGAGCGGGTCATGATTCAGACGCCATGTATTGCAAGCACTGTGCTAGCGAATTAGCGGATCCAGACAAGCGTGTCGTCACCGACGAGAAATAAAAGCAGACACGAGATTCGAGTAGCGAGATGCGAAGAGATTTAAGGGCAGTTTCGAGGGCCGAATAACGAGGTAGCAATAAACTAAAAAGGGTTGACGTTTGTCGTCAACCCTTTCGGTTTATCAGCTAATAGAATTTAAGCAATCTTGCCTATTACGATTTCTCAGCAAGGATAATGCGTAGAGTACGACGTAGTGGTTCTGCAGCACCCCAAAGTAGTTGGTCACCAACCGTGAAGGCGTTTAGGAAGTCGTTACCCATCGACATCTTACGCAGACGACCGACAGGTACAGACATTGTGCCTGTTACTTTCGCTGGTGTTAGCTCCTGTGCCGTGATGTCGCGGTCATTAGGAATCACTTTAACCCAATCATTGTGCGTTGCGATGATCTCTTCGATCTCGTCCATTGGCACGTCTTGCTTAAGCTTGATCGTTAGTGCTTGAGCGTGACAACGCATTGCACCGATTCGTACACAAGTACCATCAATTGGGATTGGCTGACCATCTAGACCAAGAATCTTGTTCGCTTCAACACCGGCTTTCCACTCTTCTTTACTCTGACCGTTTTCACGCTTCACATCGATCCAAGGAATCAGTGAGCCTGCAAGCGGAGCACCAAATTGGTCTGTTGGGAATGAAGATGAACGAATCGTATCAGCCACTTTCTTATCGATATCAAGAATTGAGCTTGAAGGGTTTGCTAACTCAGAACTTACGCTGTCGTTGATCACACCCATTTGTGAGATCAGCTCACGCATGTTCTTAGCACCCGCACCAGAAGCTGCTTGGTAAGTCATGGCACTCATCCACTCAACCATGCCTTTCTCGTACAGACCACCTAGAGCCATAAGCATTAAGCTCACAGTACAGTTACCGCCAACGAACGTGTTGGTGCCGCTGTGAATGCCTTGCTGGATTTGAGCCAAGTTAACAGGATCAAGAGTGATGATTGAATCAGCATCCATACGCAGAGTAGATGCTGCATCAATCCAGTAACCTTTCCAACCTGCTTGACGCAGTGCTGGGTATACTTTTGATGTGTAATCGCCGCCTTGACAGGTAATCACAGCATCAAGCTGTTTTAGGCTATCAATATCAAAAGCGTCTTGAAGTAGACCCGCATCTTTACCACCTAAAACAGGGGCAGGAATACCAATCTGAGATGTGCTGTAATAAACAGGCTCAATCAAGTCGAAGTCTTTCTCTTCAACCATACGTTGCATCAGTACAGAACCAACCATACCGCGCCAACCAACTAGACCTACTCTCATCGCTCACTCTCCATGTATAAATTAAAAATTGCTCTCCCCCATCTATAAGTTTTTCAGAAACAGAACTCAAGTGCTTTTTGTCAAAAAGTGTAACTTTTTCGTTTCTTTTAAGTGAACGTAATGAATCGTGCAGTTATCTCTGTATCGACATTCCATCTCCACCTCATTGATTAAGCGTCCATTATCGTCAAATTCAAACATTTACATCGCCAAAGTCGATTCAATCGACGCTCATCACAAACAGTAAATCCCTCTTTTAAACCAAGGTTAATCAGAGTTTTATTTTACAAAACGAAAACAACGCGCGACAGATTTCAACATGTAACAATCATGAATGTAACAAAAATTTAGATTATGAAACCACAATTGATTGAGTTAACAGTCAAATATCACAACTTGGGCGTATTTTTTCGATATAATAAACTAATTACTGTAGTGTCCGTTTTGCACCACACACTATAACGAAGCACTATAAATGCTCGAAATCACAAGAGGCTTTTATGAAGCAGAGTAAAACTCGCCTACCGAACCTATTGCAGGTATTCATCGCGTTAGGACTATTTCTATCCCTTGCTTTTTCCTTTACTGCAAAGCTTGACCTTCCAATTCAACTTGCCTTGTATATTGGCTGGTTCATTATCATGGTTCTTGGTATTCGTCTTGGACACCAATACAAAGACTTAGAAAAAGCAGCACTCAAAGGAATATCCAATGGCTTAGGCGCGGTTTTAATACTTTTAGCCGTTGGCGCTCTTGTTGGTACTTGGATCTCAGGCGGGATCGTACCTACTATCATTTACTATGGTCTGAAAGCTATCCACCCTTCTATCTTCCTTTTAGCGACCATGATCATCTGTTCTCTAACTGCATTGGCGACCGGTACTTCTTGGGGTGCTGCGGGTACAGCAGGTATCGCGATGATGGGTATCGGCCAAGGCCTAGGTGTTCCAGCACCGATTACTGCAGGTGCCGTGCTGTCAGGCTGTTACTTCGGTGACAAGATGTCTCCTCTTTCTGATTCAGTGATTCTGGCTTCTTCAATGTCTGGTGTTGAAGTGGTTGAACACATCAAGGGCATGCTTCCAGTTGCGTTAATCAGCTACGTGATTACAGGCATCATGTTTACTGCGTTTGGTTTCCACTACGCGGGCAACGTTGACATGAGCCAAGTAGACTCTGTAATCAAAGCAATGGAAGTTCAGTTCTACATCACGCCTTACTCATTCGTTCCGGTACTTATCGTGCTTGGTCTGTTGGCTTTCCGTATGCCTTCATTCCCGGTCATCAGTTTTGGTTCTCTGCTGGGTATTATCTGGGCAGTCATGATCCAAGATATCGACTTCCTAACGGCATTCAACACTGCTTGGGCACCGTTCTCAATCTCATCTGGCGTAGAGTTTATTGATTCGATTCTTAACCGTGGCGGCATGTCTTCAATGCTAGGTTCAGTTGCGGTTATCGTATTTGGTCTAGGTTTCGGTGGCTTACTGGATAAAGTGGGCGTACTAGAGACAATCGCTAAGGTGTTTGAGCGCCGCGTAAACAGCGCAGGCTCACTAGCGACGAGCACAATTGGTACGGCCTTCATGGGTAACGTGTTCGGTTCTGCAATGTACGTATCGTTAATCCTTACGCCAAAAATCTGTGCGAAAAACTACGACCGTTTAGGCTACAAGCGTAAGAACCTATCTCGTAATGCTGAGTTTGGTGGCACGCTAACGTCGGGTATGGTTCCCTGGAGTGATAACGGTATCTACATGGCAAGTATTCTTGGTGTTGCGACGCTGTCTTACGCACCCTTCATGTGGTTAAGCTTCATCTGTATCATCGTGACTATCGTGACATCTTACATGGGTTGGTTCGTTGATAAGTGTGAACCAACAGCACCAGCGTTTGAAGCTGAAGAAGCAACAGAGTTAAGCAAGCAACAAGCTTAAGTTCAGGAGCTAACGCTTTCGAACATAACTCAAAACGTTAATGGTTAAATGCAAAAAGAGCGCCCTAGAGCGCTCTTTTTTGATCTGCTGATTTACTTATTTATCTATTTATTGGCGGTTCGTTTACCCAACCAGTAACCGATGCCTAACGGTGCAAAGAACACTACTAAGATAAACAGGATGAAGTAGATAATCACACCTTTGATTAACTCCATTAGCTTATCAATCGCCAGTACCACCACCTCTTGAGAGACGCGATCAAGGTCTTGCGTGAACAGTTCTCTTTCTGAAGTCACAATGCCGGCAATCTCGATGCGCTCTTTCGCAATCATCTCTACTAGAGCTTCTCTCTCACGTGTCACCATTTTTTCTAATGCCACACGTTCATCACTCAGCATCGCTAATTTTTGGTCGGTTTTATCACTGAGGTCGTTGAGCAATGGTTGCATTTCTGTCGACATAATAGAAGCCAGTGTTTGCATGTACTCCGGATTGTTCTCAATGAAGTCTTGCATGCTTGCTGATGTTTGACGAAGGCTTTCCAGCGTCATCGATAGGTCTTCACCCGTTAGTGAGCTATTCAATGCAACCAACTCCGCCTTCCACGACATCAGTTTTGGTGTCTGGTCAGCCATAAGGCTTAAACGATCAGATGCGTCACTCATTGCTTCTGGCATGGTGCCTAAGCTCTGGACGATTTGCGATTCGTCTTTACCAAGGTAATTTAGCCATTCACGGTAAGCAGGTGTGCTTCTGAATGTGAGGTCTTTAAATGGGTGGCTAGCAGAAAACTGAGCAACGAACGCTTTGCTGTTTTTGAAATCACTCGAGCTCAATACACCCTTTGCCAGCTTCTCGGCTTCTTGATCAAGAAAACGAGCGGTCTCTACTGCATCATCCGTCGCGAACAGATCCGCGCCGTCGCCTTGGCTATAAAACTGATTCATTTGGGCAGTGAAAACCCACGAGTCAATTAACGCAGACATAGGGGAAGTTTGGTAAGCCGCTTGTTGTAAGCCCTGCTCTGCATGGATCTTCCAAAGCAACACATAAGATTGATGTAAGGTGTCATCAGCAGGGTAAGATTGCGCGATGAGATCGGCCGAATCTTCTACTCGTGTAAAGAACATCTTGGCGTATTCACGCGTCATGATCCGAGCATTTAACTCTTGTTGAGTGAGAGGCGTCGTTTGACTATCTAACTTAACTTCTAAGAGAGAACAACCACTTAGCACAATGCTAAGCACCAACACCATCCAACTTCGACTCGAAACTCGTAACATATAAACCTCTGACAAAGACTAAGGGCGCTGATTGTATGAGCGCTTCGTCAGAGTATTGTCAAAAATCCTGTAAAAGTTAACGCTGACTGTCTAAATATTCATGAGCAGAATCCACAGAGGCTTTTATAGCCTGCTCTAGTTCAGCTAAATCATGTTCACTGATCGCACTGGACTGCTTCATTGTCATTTCAATGGTTGCGGCAATGATGGCTAACCGAGACGCTTTAATACTGCCAGCCACGCCTTTTAAGCTATGTACAATGCGAGCCGCGGAGGTTTCATCTTTGGTCAACAAAGACTTAAACTTCTCGTAGTCACCTGCGTGGTCTTGTACAAACACACCAAGCAAGAGTTCGACAGACTCAGCATCACCATCGAGCGTTTCTAACATGTCTTCGATATCAATCGCAGGCTTTGAATCTGTGACACTGGCAACGTGTTTCTCTACTACTGGCGCCTGTTCAGGGACTTGCTGAATAGAGTATTGCGGTACAACGGGTTGGCTTGTAACGTTAACGCTCTGCGGAGGTTGAGAGTCGGAAGACTGGCGCGTTGGCCTGTTCTCGGATACATAAGCGTCACTATCTGCTTGTTTCACTGCTGAGGAAACAACATCGCTATAAGAAGCGTCTTCCTTACTTGAATTAATTTCTAGTTCAGAGCTGAGTTCTTGGTCTGCTTCTTTCATCGTTTTTGTGGACCTAACGCCCCAAAACACTATCCCGCTCATCGCCACCAAGCTTAAGCCTAGCATCACCAACAATAGGTTGAATTGACGATCATGGAACTCAGCTTCGAGTTTTATGATCTGTTCATTTACTGAGTTTTTCTTAATCTTATCAACCAAATAGTTAAGCTGAGCGTAATCACTCAACAATGCTGACGCATCAGCCAGTAGTTGTTGGAGTGCATCTTGTTCTTCGTTTTCTAAGGAATAAGATTTTTCTAGAATGGAATCAAAGGCGCGATAAGTCGCTGACGAACTTTGATTTTCAGAATACATGGCTTCAAATACCACAACACCGAATTCGTTGAGGAGCGGTTTTAGCTGAGGGGAAAGCTCTTTATCAGCACGCAAGATCTTAATGTTATCAACGATGTCTTGAACTTGGCTTTCTATTGGAATGAACTCATCGAACTTTTCTAGGAACTGATCAGCTACGTACAACAGTTGGTTGACATCAGGACGAAACAAGGCGTGTTGGAAATCAGATTCAATCTGCAGTCGGATCGAATAAACCAACTGAGCATCGAGTGCGAGATCATTGATACGAGAGACTCGAAGCGGTTCTGAGAAATAAAGCGATTGCCTCAATTCGTTGACTCGAATACCGAGCTCTTCGATTTGAGCTAGAGAATTGGTGTAGGAACGGCTTAGATTAAGAAGAGCCAATGAAGGAAGTAACCACAGAGCCAAGAGCACAACCAAAAAGGTGGCTGGTTTTTTAAAGCGTTTGGGCTTTGCTACTGATTGTTCCATCTATATTCCTTGTGCGTGTTAACTTGAAGCCATGACCGTAGCTAAAAGATTAAGCACAAAATAAGCGACAACGTCCTGCTGCCGCTTTTATCCGTTAACTTCGGACTATGACTTATTGCGAGTCAGTTGGTCACGTAAGTTCGGTGGAGTGCCTTTAATCGTTAGCGTGTCTGTCTCCGGATCGTAAAAGATACGTTCGCCTAGAAGCAGACTATCAAAACTAACATTCAAACCGCCACCAGCACCAACAAATTTTGTTAGTTTACGCATAGTTGCGCGATCGGCTGGGAAGCTGTCTTCTAACTCGTAGCCTTGCTCACTAGTATAGTCAAAGAAGCTTGTGCCATCTGTGCTTGCTGGCAACTCACCAGAAAGTTCACGAACTTGTACTTCATCGCCCGCTTTAAGCTGCTCGTTACAGTAATCCGCAACCTGCTTTTTGTAGCTGATCGCTTCTTCTTTCTCTAATTTAGAGTCAGAAACGAAGTCTTCTACCGCTTGCATCAGTACTTGGTTCTGCTGTTTCGCATCCAAACCAACTTCAGCTTGTAAGAAATCTAAGAAGAAATCCGCGACTTTACGGCCAACACGTCCTTTAATGTAAGTTAAGTAACGGTTTGACTCTTTATCAGTCTCATAAGTTGAAAGGTCTAGACGAGCCGCGATATCCATTTTTGAGATATCAAGGTAGTCAGTCGCACTAATATCAAGCCCTTCAGTTACCTTTAGGCTTTGGTTTGAAGGCAATAAACCAATGAAAAGATAATCTGTTGCAAGTGACTGATATTCAGCCATTACCAAGATACCTTCGTCAGCGAATGGGTACTTTGATAGTTCGTCTTTTAGACGTTGCGCACTCTTTTGAGAAAAATCGTAAAAGTTTGTCTCACCAGCACGAAGTTGATGCAACCACTGCTGGAATTCGCTGTCAGATTTGAAAGAACCAAACCCTTTGCCTGCTTTTGAATTAAAAACACGGTGAAGTTCAGCAACTAGGCTTTCAGATGAAGCATCGTTTTCTAGAGATTCAGCACGATAGTTAACAATCAGCTCATCCTGATCGTTCTTGCTCAGCTGGTGTAAAATTACGTTGGAAAGGTGAAGGCTCATAGTGAAAATATTACCGTTCAGGTTTCAGTTGTCGTGCATAGTAGGTTATCATAAGCCGCTTTTACTATCATTATTAGAGTCCTTATGCCGATTATATCTAAATACACAGATGATCAAGTTGAAAAAATCCTAGCTGAAGTAGGTGCTGTACTAACTAAGCACAAAGCTTCGCCAGAACTTTCACTGATGATCGCTGGAAATATCGCAACCAATGTCTTAAATCAGAATGTTGCTGCTTCACAACGCAAAGGAATTGCTGAAAAATTTGCCGAGGCTTTAATTTCTTCTCTTGAAGATAAAAAGTCTCACTAAATTTGATTGACGGATAAAAGAATTATAAATGGTAGACAGCGCAAACTCATATAGCGATCGTGTATCTCGACTGGTTGGTTGGGGTCACTGGTTTGCATTTTTCAACATCATTGCTGCGATGTTGATTGGTACTCGTTATATTACTCAATCTGCTTGGCCAGAAACCTTGCTAGGCCAATTCTATTTGGCTGCATCGTGGGTTGGTCATTTTGGCTTTTTAGTGTTCGCGCTCTATCTATTAGTGCTGTTCCCGCTCACTTTTATTCTTCCGTCGAGGAAGTTATTACGTTTGGTTGCCGTTATCTTCGCGACCATAGGTTTAACTGTCCTACTGATTGATACCCAAACGTATCAAAATATAAACCTCCACCTGACGCCTGTCGTGTGGGAGGTTTTATTCAGTGGAGAGGAATCTGCATTCACGTCTGATTTGCAGCACCTCTTCATTGTTATGCCGCTTATATTCTTGCTGCAACTCGGTCTATCTGAGTGGGTTTGGCGTAAGCAGCGTAAACTGTCTCATAAACACATTGGCCGTCCGATTACTGCCGTCTTCTTCTTGTGTTTCATCAGCAGCCACTTGACCTACATGTGGGCTGATGCGTACTTCTATAACCCAATTACTAGCCAGAAAGCGAACTTCCCACTGTCTTACCCAATGACAGCGAAAAGCTTTATGGAAAAACATGGCCTATTAGACCGTGAAGAGTACCTTGAGCGTTTAGAAGCGAACAAAGAGAATGTAAACCTAGTTAGCTACCCGCTAGAAAAAATTCAATACAACCGCCGCAGTGATGATCTTAATATCCTGATGGTGAGTGTGAACAACCTTCGCTCTGACGCTCTTAATGCGACAGCGATGCCAAACAGCTATGCCTACGCACAACAGTCGATCAACTTCACCAACCACTACAGTTCAAGTAACGATATGTTTGGTATTTTTGGCTTGTTCTACGGCCTACCGAGCAGCTACGCAAGCAGCATTGAAGCTCAGGGGTCAAGCGCAGTATTGCTCGATGTTTTAGAGAATCACGATTACAAGTTCGCTGCTTTCAGTGGCGACAACTTTAGTGATGCACTGTACTCGGATATCATCTTCCGAGGCCGTGATGTGATGCCAGAGCAAGCAACTTATGATGACCAGAGTGCCATAAAAGCTTGGTCTAACTGGATTCAATCACCGCAAGCTAAACGCCCTTGGTTTAACTTTATTGAATTAACCACACTGGATAACTTCGCCAGCTACGATTCAAGTTCAGAGTCGGACTCTACGCTAACGACAGCAGAGCGTTTTGCAGCAGACTATCAAAAGTCGGCGACAGCGGCCGATGCTCAGCTAGCAACTATCTACGCTGAACTGGAACGCTTAGAGCTTGCCGATAACACGGTGGTTATCATTACCTCTAACCACGGTACTGAGTTTAACGAAACCAAAACCAACAGCTGGGGTGCAAACTCCAACTACAGTCGTTATCAGTTACAAGTACCACTGTTTATCAGCTGGCCTGGCAAGTCTGCTTCTGAATACACCCACCGTTCTAGTCATCTAGACGTGTCAGTAACACTGATGCAAGAGCTATTGGGTGTATCTTCGAACCCAACAGATTTCAGTAGTGGTCGCAGCCTGTTTAATGAACGTAACAGAAAGTGGATTCTCGCGGGCGACTCTCGTGAACTTGCTCTTGTTACTGACCAGCAAACAACGGTGTTGGATAAATTTGGTAACTACAAATTGTACGACCAAAATTACAAGCGCCTGAAAAACGTAAGCCCTCGCTTACCTGTGTTGATGCAAGGCCTGACAGAGCTACAGCGTTTCTACACAAAAAATGACTAAATAATCAGCAAACAGCAAAGGGAAGCCAATGGCTTCCCTTTTTTATTGCCGTGAATGATTAGAAAACAAGCAACAAAACAAAATTATGAAAATTAAGGGTTTACAAGATCCTCCACCCCTTATATTATTCACGCCACTGGAGGGATGGCTGAGTGGTCGAAAGCACCGGTCTTGAAAACCGGCAACCGTTAATAGCGGTTCTAGGGTTCAAATCCCTATCCCTCCACCACTTTAAAGAAAGCCGCTGAGAAATCAGCGGCTTTTTTGCATCTGAAGCTTTTTAAAATATAAAGCTCATCTAACAAAACTCTCTACAGTCCCAGTTTCAAACCCATTCACTTTATACCTAGTTTTAAATTCCGATCTCACCGTTCTAAACTAAAAGTTCATGCGCCTAAGCCACTCCCCTCATAACTTTACCTGCAAGCCAATTAGATACTTTCTTTTTTAATAGCACAGAAACACTTCACGTATAACAAAAGTTGGGAATACTTGGCTTATTGAATATTAGATTTTGTCGGCTTCTTAATAAACCGAACAATAAATAATCATTCAGAACAAAAACACCAAAAAGCGTTCATAAAAAAAGCAGTCAGTTAATAAGGGTATTTACAAGCGAAAGCCACCCTTATATCATACGCGCCATTGGAGGGATGGCTGAGTGGTCGAAAGCACCGGTCTTGAAAACCGGCAACCGTTAATAGCGGTTCTAGGGTTCAAATCCCTATCCCTCCACCACTTTAAAGAAAGCCGCTGAGAAATCAGCGGCTTTTTTGTATCTGGCTGTCCCGTCCTGAAATGTGT
>NZ_JBFRSC010000004.1:18258-131689 GCF_041473335.1 Vibrio sp. 10N.222.55.C7 | reverse complement strand
TAATTGATAGCCCACGACCTGCTCTCCCAGCCTCTCCAGAGCACCCAGATATGGACTTTGATGATACACCTCGTTGGTCTCCAGATTTCGGTGAAGACCGCCCCGAGATGGAAGAGCGTGACCTGACAGTTAAGATCATTAACGGCGAAATCCACATTATCGACGAAAACACCAGCGAGTGGGTAGGTACTGTCCAACGCAAAGATGGCGAGCTCGTATTTATTGGCAACGGTGACTTTGAAAAAACACTACTTCGTGTGGAAGGCGATGTTACTTCTGACCAATTCTCTTTAGTCAAAGGCAACGGTCAATGGGTTGCGACTGTTTCAAAAATAGATGACGGTGTACGTATTCAAACAAAGAATCACGATCATGTGTTTGATGGTTCAAACATCGACCGTAGCAAGCTTCAATCTATCGACCCAACTAAACTACAGAAAGCTAAATCCGCTATTCAACAACGTTTACGCGGCTAAAATTCAACCTGAGTTGAACCCGCTCACCCGATAATAGTGAACGCTATTATCGGGTGTTTTTACTCACTAGCTAAGGAAAGCGATTCGGAATTTGAATATGAAACGCCTTCTATTAATACTTGCTTTGACTTTCCCTTTTTACTCGTCTGCAAATGACACCCTTATTGAATCTATTGAGCGTTTTACAGATATCTTTTCCGTCAGCTTATCTCAAAGCCCAGACAATGATAAGACAGTCGCCACACTTGATATAAACTATCAAATCAATGATAAATTGCGTGTTTTTGGAGAGGTTGATACTCAAGACTATTGGCAAGCAGGGTTGGGATATTCATTCTGGCAAGGGGACACGTACTACACTGAAAACACCGTAAAAGTCAGCGAACATGAGATCACAACAGGCATTTTTGTTGCTAAGTTGATTCATGAAAATTGGACACTGCTTGGCGATATCAACTACAACTATATGGACAGAGATTTCGATGCTTGTCTTCCAAACTTATGCATGGAATATAGAGCCTCTGACACATTCGATTATAGTGCAGGCGCTCTGTGGAGCCCGATTCAATATGCTGACTTTCTTTACAAATTCAACCAAGAAATCGGATTCAAAAAAGATACCCAAGACTTTTATATTAAAGATGATACTACTACGAGATCTAGACATATCAGAAATGAAACTAGGACCAACATTCATTATCACGAAGTAGCTGTATTCTTTAACTTGAAGTACGTAAAACCGTCCGTTACCTACACCATATACCCTGAAAACAAAAACTATGTGGAATTCGGTTTAGCCTTCGATTTCTAGCTATTTAATAACTGTTTAAGCTCATCTCGTAGCTCTTGGTGTTGCCCATTAGTTTGATACTTCTTGTGATAGAAAAACTCAAACTCCACAGGACGCATTGAAAATGGAGGCTCATGAATCCGTAAGCCAATGGTTTTTGCTAATTGGATCATGCTAACCGGAACCGCAGCAATGTAGTCAGTCCCTTTTACCGCCAATATCAAGTTAGTGATGTTTCGAACTTCAATTGCCACATCACGTGTGAAGCTCTTTTCGGAAAGAAAGTCGACTATTTGAGTATCTTGTCGAAGTAACTTCAAGGTTACATGCCGTGCTTCAAGAAACTCATCCATCGAAATCTTCTCACCAAATTGACTGTTTTCAGGATCACTCATAAGAAGCAGTCTATCAGTAGTTGCAAATTCAGACGCTAAACTTGACTGTTTAGGTAAACCAGTATCGACCACTAAATCTACTCGATTGAGTCGGATATCCTCGACAACATTCTCTACAGAAATTGGGGATTCAACTAACTGAACACCATTGAGCATGGGCATTTTGTGGAGCAGATTCGCAGGCATATAAACCGTAAAATCACGCTTTCTTGATACTGCACCTTCCATCAGCTCTAAAGCATCAGATAATTGACCTGCCAATTTGTGAGCCATTGACGTTGGTTCTATTGAACGCCCTACTCTTACGAACAACGCATAGCCTACCACCGCTTCAAACCTCTTGATTGCAGCACTAACCGCAGGTTGAGTTAGCTCTAACGATTCAGCCGCTTTGGTTATCGATCTTTGTTGATATACAGAGAGGAATGGCTTTACTAAATTGAGATCAAACACGCTTTACTCCATCAAAACGGTGTACTCTTAGTGTAACAAAAAAGCCGAATGCTAGAAGCAATTCGGCTTTAATATTATCCAACAATGTTATGTAGAACTGTCGCTATTAGTGCTCGCGCGTCGCTCGGAATTGAACTTCAGGGAAACGTTCAGAAGCTAAGTTCAAGTTCACCATAGTTGGTGCGATGTAAGACAGGTTGTCACCGCCATCTAGCGCAAGGTTAGATTGGTTCTTACGTTTGAATTCTTCTAGTTTCTTAGCGTCATCACATTCAACCCAGCGAGCTGTTGCAACGTTAACACCTTCGTAGATAGCTTCTACGTTGTATTCCGCTTTCAAGCGCGCTACAACCACGTCGAACTGAAGGACACCAACCGCACCAACGATCAGGTCGTTGTTCTGCATAGGACGGAATACTTGTACTGCGCCCTCTTCTGAAAGCTGAACTAATCCTTTTAGAAGTTGCTTCTGCTTAAGTGGATCGCGTAGGCGAATACGACGGAATAGCTCAGGTGCGAAGTTAGGAATACCAGCGAACTTAAGGCTCTCACCTTGAGTAAAGGTATCGCCAATCTGGATTGTGCCATGGTTATGCAGACCAATAATGTCACCAGCGTATGCTTTTTCAGCACGCGCACGGTCGCCCGCCATGAAGGTCACCGCATCCGAAATACTTACGTTCTTACCAGTACGAACATGGTTCATCTTCATGCCTTGGTCGTAAGTACCTGATACGATACGCATGAATGCGATACGGTCACGGTGTTTTGGATCCATGTTTGCTTGGATCTTAAACACGAAACCAGAGAATTTCTCTTCTGTCGCTTCTACATCACGCTCATTCGCTTGGCGCGTTTGAGGTGCAGGAGCCCACTTCGTTAGACCATCAAGCATGTGGTCAACACCAAAGTTACCCAATGCAGTACCGAAGTAAACCGGCGTTAGTTCACCCGCTAGGAATAATTCATGGTCAAACTCAGGACAAGCACCGATAACAAGCTCTAGCTCTTCACGTACGCTTTCCGCAAGATCAGCACCTACTGCTTCATCTAGCTCAGGGTTATCTAGACCTTTGATGATACGAACTTCTTGGATCTCGTGGCCGTGGCCAGATTCATACAAGATCGTTTCATCACGGTGAATGTGGTAAACACCTTTAAACTCTTTACCGCAACCAATTGGCCATGAGATTGGAGCACAAGCCATACCTAGCTCGCTCTCTACTTCATCAAGCACTTCCATTGGGTCACGAACGTCACGGTCAAGTTTGTTCATAAACGTTACGATTGGAGTATCACGAAGACGTGTTACTTCCATCAGCTTACGAGTACGGTCTTCGACACCTTTAGCAGCATCGATAACCATCAAACAAGAATCAACCGCTGTTAGCGTACGGTACGTATCTTCCGAGAAATCTTCGTGTCCTGGAGTATCGAGTAGGTTTACTAGGCAATCATTGTATGGGAATTGCATTACCGACGTAGTTACCGAGATACCACGTTCTTTTTCCATCTCCATCCAGTCAGATTTAGCGTGCTGGTTAGAGCCACGGCCTTTTACGGTACCCGCTTTTTGAATCGCGTTTCCGAATAAAAGAACTTTTTCAGTAATCGTGGTTTTACCCGCATCCGGGTGAGAGATAATCGCAAACGTTCTACGTTTGCTCACTTCTTGTTGGAAAGACATAGTCGCCCTTTGCTGATCTAAAGCGTAAAAAGGGCAAGTAGATAATACTTGCCCTTGAATTCTGTGTGCGGATTATACAGAAAGCGTATCACTTTCTAAAGGGTCAGTTTACACCCTATTTTTTGGCTAATTTTGTGATTAGCTATCTAGTTAGCGAAAAGACGTAACATGACTAGCTAAAAGACATAAAAAGATAGCTCATAATGATGGCATCTTCGTTGCCTTGTTTAGTTGGATAGTAATTACGACGGCGATCAACTTCGTTGAAGCCTGCCTTTTCGTAAAGATTAAACGCGTTCACATTACTTTCGCGAACTTCCAGCCAAGCGCTTTCAGCATCAGCTTGTTCACATATATCAAGGAAATGTTCAGTTAGTGCCTTACCATAACCTTTGCCTTGCTTGCTTGGGTCTACCGCAATATTAAGCAGCGTCACTTCACCAACAATATTTTGAGCGAAGAAATAGCCCACCACTTGTCCATCAACTTCAAGGACATGATGACAAGCGCCTCGGCTATCAAGATCTCGGATCATATTTTCAGACCAAGGGTGAGAATGCGCGGCCTGCTCTATCTTCCAAATGGCGCCTAGGTGTTGTTGTGAAGTCGGTAAAAATTGATTAGTCATAAGCACAAATTTGTTGCCATAAGTCGCGGCGGTGTTGGTTGTTACCGTTAATGTCAGACAGTAATGGCGATTGAAGTGTTTTAGCCTTCAGCTCTTGAGCCGACTCACAACCAGCAAACCATATCCACTCAACCGAACCTAAATCCACAGTAGACAAGTGTTGCGGTTGAAGGTGTAAAGCCTGAGATAAGTCGAGCTTGATACTTTTGAGTACTCGCTCAAACATCACGGCGAGATCTTCCTGAGGTTTTTCAGGCGAAACCAACAGTAACTTGCAATCGCTCGAGAGCGGAGTCAATTCAGATTCATAACCTGCTAAACGCTCTGGGTGACTTAGTTCCCATTGGCTAATGCCCATCTCTTGTAGGTATTGCGCGTGTGTTTGTGACATATCTAGCGGTAGTAACCTTAAGTTTATTGGAGCCGAAGCTTATTAGAACTGGGCTGATACTAACAAAAAATAAAGGAGCATCAAGCTCCTTTATTTAGACTAAGTCAGTTTGTATCTTATTGCGTGATAAATCAGCTTATAAGTCGTTGAACTCTGGGCTGTAAGCAATCTCACCAGCATGTCCTGCAAGCGCACCTTCAACTAACTCGATAGCTTGGAAAGCTCCTTCAGGTACATCCCAAGTGCAGCTCAAACCAAATTCACTCGCAGCCTTGAAACCAAAGCGACCGTAATAGGCAGGATCACCAAGCACGACACAGGCTGGGTAACCAAAATCAACCAAAGTAGAGAAAGCATCTTCAACCAGTGATTTAGCAATGCCTTGGTTGCGGAACTCTTCTTTCACAGCAAGTGGTGCAAGCCCCTGCCAGTTGTGATCGTCACCTTTAAGGGTAATTGGGCTAAACATCAGGTGACCAACCACCTCGCCTTCGTCAGAGCAAGCCACCAGCGATAGCGTTAAATGACTATTCTCACGCAAGCTCATAACCAAATTAGCTTCTGCATCCGTTTCAAAAACAGATTTCAATAGACGATCAATGACAAGTATATCTGCCGGTGCTTCAGTTCGAATAAGCATTCATTACCTCACTTTGTGTATCTGGGGATTGTACTCCCTTCTGCACAAAATCAGCTAATTGATTTAACAAAGTTTTCATAGGAGTCGGCAATAAGTCCAAATCTACGCTATCCATCAAGTTTTTGACCTCTAAACCGAGCTCTGTATCACCTTCAATAGACAGTCGACGTTGGAAGAAAAGCGTATCTGGGTCTTCTTTACGTCCCGCAATCAACACAAGATCGTTAAGATTGCCGCTAAAGCTTACATCTTCAACCACCTCTTTATCAGCTACAACCAGTTGCTCATTTTTGTAGCTAATACACCAACTTAACCCCATGTCTTTTATTGAGACTTTCAGCCATTTGTCTTCTAAAAACTCAAAGTCACCGTCCTCTAAAGCTTCCTTGAATACATTCTTAAGCGCCTCCAATAAGGCTCTTTTTTGTACTGTTTTAGGCAATAACTGGACTGGAGATCGCAAAATTGATGCGGCATTTTGAACTAGTTGAGTGCGAATCTTGTTTATCACGTGACTTATCCGTAACTTTGTCAATAATATGGAATGCATCATAGATGATGTTGAGATCTCAGTTACTGTTATGTATCAAATTAACTTCTGTTTGATACTCGACCTTTAATATCCTGAAAATCACAGTTATAGTAACTCAGGTAATGAGAATTACAGCGGATCGCTGCACTCACAGGTAAATATCGATAGCCACACAAAAAGTAATAAATATTTATCGATAGTGAATATTCAAGCTCTTGGAGAATTGGTAGTACTTTGATGCCTCCCCAACAACTACAACATTGGTTTACCCAGCTAACTGCAAATAGTCCGTTCTTTTTTGCAGTACTTGATGCTCAACATAACTATTTTATGGTGAATGAGCGTTACTGCGATATTGCTGGTTTGAGTCAACCAGAGCTTGCAGGCATGAATGATCGCCAAACATTGGGCGAACAGTTCTACCAACATCTCAAGCCTTACTATGAGCGTGCATTCAGTGGCGAAACGATTGAGGCCGAAGTCACCCTCAACGAAACAGACCTCGATACCAGCCTTCATTTCAGCCTATCTCCGCTTACCAATGGCAACAAAACCGACTACATCGTCTTTCACGCCTTCGACACATCAGAAAACCAAGTACTTGTCCGTTCTTTAGAAGAATCCGAAGCCAAATTCCACAAACTATCTCAACTACTCCCTGACGGATTACTGCTCGTTGAAAGTGACTATATCTTGTCATCCAACCCAGCGGCAGCGCGCCTGCTTGGCTTTAACTCAACCACAGAGTTAATTGGCGAACAGCTGGGACGCCTATTTATCGATGAACAAACCAAAACAGTCTTCAATAATAACCTCAGCTCTATTATTTCTGAGTCTGGTTTGGTTTGCTTAACGGGTGCGCGATGCGGCTTTGAACGTAAGGTCCAGCTCAACATCGACTCCACCACCGTTCTTGGAAGCAACACTCAGCTGGTGCTTATTCAAGACGCACAAGAAACCGCAAAACAATACACACCAGCAAACAGTGAAGATGCCTACATAGATGCACTGACCAAACTCTACAATCGAGTTGGGTTTACTAAGCGTCTTGAGCAGTTCATTCACAACGATACGCCGGTGGTGATGCTCTACTTAGACATTGATAACTTTAAAAATATCAATGACTCACTTGGTCATCACATCGGTGACAAGGTGATTAAAGAGGTCGCTTCGCGTCTTAAACGCTTACTGCCTCGTAAGGCCGTGATTGGACATTTAGGCGGGGATGAGTTTGGTATTATCCTTCCAGAACCTGAACATCAGCGAACACCTGAAATGCTCGCTGAAAAGATCATTTCCCTGATCAATCAACCCTTCGATCTTCACCACTTTAGCAAGCGCTTAGCCTGCTCTATTGGTAGTGTGAGCTTTCCTCAAGATGGTACTGATGCTCGTATCTTGCTGCAAAATGCAGACACAGCAATGTATGAAGCGAAAGATCGTGGTCGTAATCGTCTGATCAAGTTCAACGAACAGATGAATAAAGAAGCGCGTATGCGACTGTGGCTTGAGATAGAGCTCCAAAAAGCACTGCAACAAAATGGACTTGAGGTTTGGTATCAACCGAAAGTGAATGCCCGTGATTTCACCATCAACGGCGCTGAAGCTCTGGTACGTTGGAAGCATCCTGTCGAAGGTTATATCAGTCCGGCCGCGTTCATTCCTGTGGCGGAACGAGCAGGGCTTATTGAACAACTTGGCCGAGTGGTAATGCGTGAAGTGTTTGCTACGGTTAAACGCTGGAAGATGCAAGGTATCCTTCCAGGTCGAGTGGCTATCAACCTTTCACCAGAACAGTTTGGTAACCCGAAACTGATTGATTACATGGAAAAGCTACTGCGTTCGACCGAGCTTGATCCAAGTGCGATTACGTTCGAGCTAACGGAAAGTGCGGTGATGAGTGATAGTGAACACACACTCCAAATGCTTAACGCCATCAAGAAACTTGGCTTTGCTCTCTCCATTGATGATTTTGGTACAGGTTACTCTTCACTGTCTTACCTTGCTCGCTTCCCAATTGATGAGCTTAAGATAGACCGTGCTTTCATCTCTGATATCGATACCCTACCAAAGCAAATCACCGTAATTGAAAACATCATCAACCTAGGTAAATCTCTCGATTTGACCGTGGTTGCTGAAGGTGTCGAAACCAGTGAGCAAGCGACTCTATTATCGAACCTCAACTGTAGTTCGATTCAAGGCTTCCACTTCTACCGTCCGCAACCAAAACAAGATGTCGAAGAGTTGTTTGCCCAAAACCGCCGTCATAAGAACTAATCAAGTACCTCATATTTAAACCAAGCCAACATGTAAAACGGTCACTCGTCAGTACCTCAAACGGAGTAAAAGCAGATTTATCCATCTAAACCTGCCTTACATCAATTCCGTCATTCACAATTCTTCATAAAATGCTCGCTTCAACTTAATTCTACTGGTAGTGAGCAAATGGAACTCTTATGCCCAGCGGGTAACTTACCTGCTTTGAAAACCGCTATTGATTGTGGTGCGGATGCTGTCTATATCGGATTCAAAGACGATACCAATGCCCGACACTTTGCAGGCCTAAACTTTGCGGGTAAAAAGCTCGATCGTGCTGTGCAGTATGTGCATGACCACAACAAGAAAATTCATGTTGCCCTAAATACGTTTGCTCACCCAAATGGCTTCGACCGTTGGACTAATGCCGTAGACAACGCCGCTGCTCTGGGTGTTGATGCGCTGATCATCGCAGACATCGCGGTGCTTGAGTACGCAGCAAATAAGTATCCAGATCTAGAACTGCACCTATCAGTGCAAGCATCTGCGACCAATGCGGCGGCTATCGACTTCTACCATAAAAACTTCAACGTTAAGCGTGTCGTACTACCGCGTGTGTTGTCGATTCATCAGGTCAAACAGCTTTCTCGTAACATCACTTCTGACGTTGACCTTGAAGTATTCGCTTTTGGTAGCTTGTGCATCATGGCAGAAGGCCGTTGCTACCTCTCTTCATACATGACAGGCGAATCACCAAATACTGTTGGTGCTTGTTCTCCGGCGAAATACGTTCGCTGGCAAGAAACAGAAACTGGCCTCGAATCTCGCTTGAACGAAATCCTTATCGATAAATATGAAGCAGGTGAAAACGCAGGTTACCCAACGCTGTGTAAAGGCCGCTTTGAAGCAGATATCGATGGTGAACGTAAGCGCTATCACGCACTTGAAGAGCCAACCAGCCTCAACACGCTATCCATGTTGCCTGAGCTTTTCGCGGCGAACGTTGCCTCAGTGAAGATTGAAGGTCGCCAACGCAGCCCGGCTTATGTTGAACAAGTCACTCGTACGTGGCGTGCAGCTATCGATCGCTACTTAGCGAACCCAGAACAATACCAAGTGGAACAAGCTTGGAATGCGACACTGGCGAATGTATCGGAAGGTACACAAACCACGCTTGGCGCTTATCACCGTAAATGGCAATAGAGCCAAATGGAGAACTCAATGAAATACGCATTAGGCCCTCTACTTTATTTTTGGCCAAAACAAGACGTTGAAAGCTTCTATGAGCAAGCGAAATCAAGCTCTGCCGATATCATCTACCTAGGTGAAGCGGTGTGTTCAAAGCGTCGTGAGATGAAAGCGAAACACTGGATGGACATTGCTAAAGAGCTGTCTGCTTCAGGTAAGCAAGTCGTACTTTCCACCATGGCATTGCTAGAAGCACCAAGCGAAGTCAACATCATGAAGAAGTACATCGATAACGGTGACTTTGCGATCGAAGCCAATGATGTGTCTGCAATTCAACTGGCCAGCGAAAGCAAAGTACCTTTCGTGGTTGGCCCGGCAGTAAACACCTACAACGCACGCACCCTGAACCTATTCTTGAAACAAGGCATGACGCGTTGGTGTATGCCGGTTGAGCTTTCTCGCGAATGGCTAAGCAACGTAATGACCCAGTGCGAAGAGCTAAATATTCGTAACAAGTTCGAAGTTGAAGTGTTTAGCCACGGCTACCTGCCGCTTGCTTACTCAGCACGCTGCTTTACCGCTCGCGCTGAAAACAAAGCTAAAGACGATTGCGAAACCTGCTGTATCAAGTACCCAACAGGGCTACAAGTAGAAAGCCAAGAAGGCCAATCAGTCTTCAACCTTAACGGTATTCAGACGCAATCAGGCTACTGCTACAACCTAGTCAACGATTTGCCAAATATGCACGACTTGGTTGATGTGGTTCGTTTAAGCCCACTCGGCATCGATACCTTCTCTGAAATCAATAACTTCAGAGCGAACGAGCAAGGTCAAAAACCGATGAAGATTGAAAGCCGCCAATGTAATGGTTACTGGCATCAGCTTGCAGGTTTAGACGTTAAGAACATCTAGTTCCTCGCATTGGACTAACCAGCAACAGATACAAAAAAGGTCTAGCGTTCGCTAGACCTTTTTAATGCGACTTAAGAAACACGGCCTATGCCGTCGCTGTTTCCATCGGTGAGGCATCGAGCTTCTTTAAGTCTTTGTAGAGCATTACCATCACCACCACACTTAGTGCGATGTTAGACAGTGGGTACGCAATCCAGATCCCCGGCACACCATACAACTTAGGCATAATGTACAAGAACGGTAGTTGGATAAGCATATTACCTATAGTCACAAACATCGCCTTGCTGCCCTTGTTCACCGCTTGATAGTAAGCAGCTGCGACTACCAAGAAGCCATCCAGCGCCAGTGCAAACATGTGAAGGCGAATACCCAACACGGTGTACTCAACCAACTGAGGTTCGTCTGAGTTAAATACTGATACAAACTCACGTGGGAACGCATTGAGAAGCAGCACGAACGCCACACCAATCAATACCGAACTCATCATCGCAATCTTAAGTAGCTTGCGGATGTTTGCTTGGTTACGCGCACCATGGTTGTAGCTCACCAATGGTTGCATGCCGTTGGCGATACCTTCAGCCGTGAGATAATAAACCGTCACGATGTAGCCCAAAATCGCGTAAGCACCGATCATCAACTGGTCGCCATATTGAGAGAACAACGCATTGTGCAACGCCACCATCATCGAACCATAAGCGTACATAAAGAAGCTTGATGTACCAATGGCGAAGATTTGTGGAATCACATCCAGCTTCAATCTCAACTCATTCCAACGTAAACGTAGGTTTGCTCGACGCGAGAAGAAGTAAGCCAAGCCGAGAGCCGTTACTACAAACTGGGCAATCGCTGTTGCTAATGCTGCACCCATCAACTCCCAGCCATAGAGAGCGATAAACAGGTAATCGAGCACGATATTAATCACCGCACCAACGATCATCAGTATCGTCGCTAAGTTCGGACTGTCATCGTTACGCAGTAGAAACGGCATCGCGATCGAACCTAGCGTGAAGACACTAGCACCAATCAGAATGTGTAAGTACTGCAGACCAAGTTCATACACTCGCCCTTCAGCGCCCTGCCAAAGCAAGAAGTTATCAGCAAACAAGAACAGCAATGCAGAGACAATAGGCGTTATCGCTAACAACAAGGTTAAGCCCGTTGCTAAGATCTGCTTAGCGCCTTGAGTATCTTTTTCACCTTGGCGAATCGAGACAAGCGCACCTGTGCCCACACCCACCAACATACCAATACCAAGAATCGAACCAATCACAGGCCACGCAACATTGATACCTGCAAGTCCATCAGCCCCCACATAGCGGCCAATGAAGATGCCATCCACCACTTGGTACAGGCCATTAACCAACATGGCCGCCACGGTAGGGATTGTGTATCGCCAAAATTGACGACTAATTGAGTTACTCATTTCTTACTCTACTTTCATTTGTGAGTCGCATATCAACAAGATATGACTCGAAAAATTAGTTAACAAGGCTAACTAAATATCTAAATTATTTACTTTAAAGCTTTATTTAATAATAGGTTTAACTGCTGAGATTCTTGCTCAGACAAACGGCTTTCCAGTATCTGTGCCATGACCTGATAGATCTTACTTTCTTCTTCCAAGCCGACTTCCGCTTTGCTGGTCAGTACGACCAACTTAGACCTCGCATCTTCGAGCGAAGCTTTACGCTCAACGAGACCTTTTCTCTCTAACCTTTGAACCATAGTAGTTGCTGAAGGCTTGGTTACTTGCATTTCAATCGCCAGATCTGTCAATCGGATCGGTTCAGGAGAGGCTTGAATGACCTTCAAATAGTCATATTCATTGAAGCTCAATTGGCAAATAGGATCTTCATTTACCTGAGTGCGCCATATCTTAGAGGCGAAGCGCTCAATCTTTTCTAAATTCTGGTTCAGCATACTCACCTAATCAAAGAATAGCATTTAGTTAGCAAGGCTAACTATTTTAGTGTTGTTTAAATAAAAAGCAATCAAAACGAGATGAAGATCATAAAAAAGGAGCATAAAAAAACCGCTGACAGACAGCGGCTTTTCGGAATCAAAATGTGTTGCTTACTTAGCGTTGGCTTCTTCTTCGGCCTCAGCCAGCTTAACTTGCGCTAAGTGCTCAGCTTTAAGTGTGGTGAAGATACGGCTTAACTCTAAGAAAGAGTAACGATGTTCTACGTATTCATACACGTTAAAAGAAACCGCTAACTTGTACAAAGAGATAGCATTCGCGTAATCACCATTCATATGGTAACGCTTAGCAAGGTAGAAGTACGTCTCTGTTAGACGCTGCGCAAGTAACGTGTTGTCACGAGTACCGGTTAAGATCGCCTTGAAAGCCTGCTCTTCAGTAATGTCATCAAGCATAATCGCGACTAATACCCAACCCCACTGCTCATCACGGCTCTCGTAACGTTTTTGCAAATCAAGCTTAGCCTGCTCTGGCGTCAGCTCATGCTGAATGATGTACAACCACAGAGCGCGAAACGGATCGCTAGGATCGTCGGCATAGTGCTTCATCATCTCTTCATTGGCTAAGTCGTAACGCTCGCCATAGTAAAGCGCGATAGAGCGGTTCCTTTCTGCGTAAGAGTTTGCAGGATCAAGCTCTAACGTAGAATCAAAAGATTCATAAGCCGCATCAAACTCCCCTACCTGCGTAAAGTAAACACCCAAAAGATTGAAGATATCAGGTTGAGCAGGGTTCAATGAAAGAGATTGGTTGAAGTCGAGACGCGCGAGATCACGCAGGCCAACACTGTCGTAGTAGTTACCACGTTCAAACAGCATCTTAGCTCGAACTTCATCGTTCAAATCTGGGCGCTGTAATAACTGACTAAGACGTGCAATTTGAACTTCTTGCTGAACGCTTGGTTGCAGTGGCACAGCCATCGGTGGATAAACCCAACTTGAGGTGTTATCTGATGTTGTCGCACAACCTGTTAGTACAAGCAGTAAACACATACTCGCGGTTTGAAACCATTTCACAAATAATTACTCCTGTTATGACCGCAATAAAAAAGGGGAGCGATATGCTCCCCTTTATAACATGCTTTGTTGACGATAGGTTAGAAATCACTAAAAAGCGATATCACCATCGACACACTGAGAATTACTCAGCAGCAGGTGCTTCGCCTTCAGCTGGCGTTTCAACTGCTTCTTTCATGCTTAGACGTACACGGCCTTGACGGTCAATTTCAAGAACCTTAACAGGAACTTCTTGACCTTCGGTTAGGTAGTCAGACACTTTCTCAACGCGCTTGTCAGCGATTTGAGAGATGTGTACTAGACCATCTTTACCTGGAAGGATAGTAACGAATGCACCGAAGTCAGCTAGACGAGCAACTTTACCTTGGTAAATGCGGCCAACTTCAACTTCAGCTGTGATCTCTTCGATACGACGGATAGCTTCTTTAGCAGCTGCGCCTTCAGTAGCAGCAATCTTGATTGTGCCATCGTCTTCGATTTCGATTGTAGTACCCGTTTCTTCACAAAGAGCACGGATAACTGCGCCGCCTTTACCGATAACATCTTTGATCTTATCAGAGCTGATTTTCATTGTGTGGATACGTGGAGCGAATTCAGAGATATCTTCACGAGCACCAGAGATAGCTTCATCCATTACAGAAAGGATGTGCTTACGTGCACCTTGCGCTTGGTTAAGTGCAATTTGCATGATCTCTTTAGTGATACCTTCGATCTTGATGTCCATTTGAAGTGCAGTGATACCAGCGTTAGTACCTGCTACTTTAAAGTCCATGTCACCTAGGTGATCTTCGTCGCCAAGGATGTCAGAAAGAACAACGAAATCGTCGCCTTCTTTAACAAGACCCATTGCGATACCCGCAACAGAAGCTTTGATTGGAACACCAGCATCCATAAGAGCTAGAGATGTACCACATACAGAAGCCATTGAAGAAGAACCGTTAGATTCTGTGATTTCCGATACAACACGAACTGTGTATGGGAATTCTTCAACAGAAGGCATTACTGCTTGGATACCACGTTTAGCAAGCTTACCGTGACCAATTTCACGACGCTTAGGAGAACCAACGAAACCAGTTTCACCTACACAGTATGGAGGGAAGTTGTAGTGTAGAAGGAAGTTGTCTTTCTTCTCACCCATCAGGCTGTCGATGATTTGAGCATCACGTTGTGTGCCAAGCGTTGCAGTAACAAGTGCTTGAGTTTCACCACGAGTGAATAGAGAAGAACCGTGTGTACGTGGAAGAACACCAGTACGTACGTCTAGCGCACGAACCATGTCTTTTTCACGGCCATCGATACGTGGGTTGCCAGCGATGATGCGGCTACGTACTACGTTTTTCTCTAGAGAACCAAGCATGCCGCGGATTTCGCGCTCATCTAGGTTTTCGTCTTGTGCAATTAGAGCTTCAACAACGTCGTTCTTGATTACGCCAACTTGCTCGTAACGAGCCATTTTCTCAGTGATCTGGTACGCGTCAGATAGACGAGTTTCAGCAAGTTCAGCAACTTGAGCTTTAAGCTCAGTGTTAACTGCTGGTGCTTCCCAGTTCCAAGATGGAGTTGCAACTTCAGCAGCAAACTCGTTGATTGCTTTGATTACAACTTGTTGTTGGTCGTGACCGTAAACAACAGCTGAAAGCATTTCTTCTTCAGATAGGTTATCTGCTTCAGATTCAACCATAAGTACTGCGCCTTCTGTACCAGACACAACTAGGTCTAGTTTAGAGTTTTCAAGCTCAGTATTTGATGGGTTAAGAACAAGTTCGCCGTCGATGTGACCAACACGTGCAGCACCGATAGGACCATTGAATGGAGCACCAGAGATAGCAAGCGCAGCAGATGTTGCGATCATAGTGATCATGTCTGGGTTTACGTCAGGGTTGATAGAAACAACCGTAGCGATAACTTGAACTTCGTTTTTAAACGCACTTGGGAAAAGTGGACGAATTGGACGGTCAATCAGACGAGCTGTTAGTGTTTCGCCTTCAGATGGACGACCTTCACGCTTGAAGAAACCACCAGGGATTTTACCCGCAGCGTATGTACGCTCTTGGTAGTTTACTGTTAGTGGGAAGAAGTCTTGACCTGCAACTGCTTCTTTCTTAGCAACAACAGAAACGAATACTGAAGTATCGTCCATAGTCGCCATTACAGCAGCAGTAGCTTGACGTGCAATTACGCCCGTTTCTAGAGTAACGGTGTGGTTACCGTACTGGAACGATTTTACAACTGGTTTTTCAAACATTGTATATCCTTAGCTCTAAAGTCAGACTTTAGATTAAGTGAATAATGACTCAAGACATTACCAATCGCGACTAGTGAAAAGGGACTTAGGATGGTGACTCTTTGTATGTGTTCATACGCCGAATTAAGACCAAATCCGCCTTTGAATAGTCGCGACCTATTGGCCGACATCTGTGACTGTAATCTCTTGAGAGGTTGATTGCCAAACGCTGAAAACGCTATAGGCGGGCGTAGTATAAACTATTTTTATTAGGAGATATATTTCCTATCAGAAAAAGCCAGATGATATTCTGAGCATCCAGCCTAGCATTTTCTTACAGGCACAAAAAAAGGAGCATAAATGCTCCTTTTCTTCAAACTGTCTTTGCAGACATCGCTATTAGCGACGTAGGCCTAGACGCTTGATTAGGTCTTGGTAACGAGCAAGGTTTTTGCCTTTCAAGTAATCAAGAAGCTTACGACGGCTAGAAACCATACGTAGTAGACCACGACGGCTGTGGTGATCGTGTTTGTGCGCTTTGAAGTGACCTTGTAGGTGGTTGATAGAAGCAGTAAGTAGTGCTACTTGTACTTCTGGTGAACCTGTGTCGCCTTCAGATTGTGCGTATTCTGCAACGATTGCTGCTTTAGTTTCTGCATTCAGAGACATAATTCTCTCCTGATAAGAGTAAGTTTATATTTGTAGCAGCCAATCTCTGATTCAGCCGCTACGCGAGCCGAGGATTATAGGGAAGTTTGTCAGTTGGTGCAATAACAATCGAACCCATTAAAAACAAAAAAAGCGAACCACCTAAATTAGGCGTTCGCTTTCTGTCTTATTTGCTCGCATTTCAAGGCAAACCGCTAAGATCTGACTCGATATAAGCGCTAAGCTTGTGGCTCTTCATCTCTGAAAACAACCAAACGCTTCGGTGCAACTCGGCCATCTTCAGCAATCTGAGCTACGCCGACAAACAGCTTCTCTTCGCCACTTGTCATACGAACCGTGCCTTCAGTTGGCGCACCAGCAACCTGAACTGGCATACCGTGCTGAACTAGGTCAGTCAGTTCCGCGTTCAGGTTTACTTCTGGTAAGTCTTCAACGGCAGTGTCCATTGGCATCAGCAGTGGATCAAGCAGCTCTTTCGGTGCAATTTCTTGCGCCTGTGCTTGCTCTAAGATCTCGTTTAACTGCTCCAAAGTCACCATACGCTCGTATGGGTACTTCGCGACACCTGTACGACGAAGCATGGTCACGTGAGCACCACAACCTAGCATCTCACCAAGATCGTCGGTAATTGTGCGGATGTATGTGCCTTTCGAACAATGCACTTCCATTTCAACTTCATCACCTTCAAAGCGAAGCAGTTCAATAGAGTACACAGTGATCTTACGAGACTCACGAGGAACCTCAATACCTGCACGTGCGTATTCGTACAAAGGCTTACCTTGATACTTCAATGCCGAAAACATTGATGGTATCTGATCGGTTTCACCCTTGAAGCTCGCAATGCAACGCTCAAGCTGTTCTTGAGTCACGTTAACATCACGTGTCTCTACCACTTCACCATCAGAGTCAGAGGTATTGGTACGCTCACCAAGCTTAGCGATAACAACGTAGCGCTTATCAGAATCTAGAAGAAACTGAGAGAACTTCGTCGCTTCACCAAGACAAATTGGCAGCATGCCAGTCGCAAGAGGATCCAGAGCACCGGTGTGCCCTGCCTTCTCTGCAAAGTAAATACGCTTTACTTTTTGCAGTGCATCATTAGACGAAATACCAGTCGGCTTATCTAATAGAATTACCCCGTTGATAGGGCGACCTTTACGACGGCGAGCCATTACTCTTCGCCCTTAGACTGAGTTTCGTCAGTGCGGCCAGCTTCTTCTTGCTTACGCTTGTCGTCGTTCAGAACTTCACTTACTAGGTTAGACATACGCATGCCTTCTACTAGTGTGTTGTCGTAAGTAAAACGAACTTCAGGCGTTAGACGGTGGCGAATACGCTTACCAAGAGCCATACGAACTGGCACTTCATGCTCTTTAAGAGCTTTAAGGCATGATTCCGGTGTTTGCTCACCAACACATAGGAAAGTCACGAACACTTTTGCGTAAGCAAGGTCACGAGACACTTCTACGTCTGAGATAGTTACCATACCAATACGTGAGTCACGAACTTCACGTTGTAGGATAAGCGCAAGCTCTTTTTGAAGCTGCTGAGACACACGTTGTGTGCGGCTAAATTCTTTTGACATTTTCTTTTCTCACTTAGAAAGATGGGGGGCTTGGTAATAACCAGCCCCCCATGGTGTATTCAACAACCGATTACTTATTACCTTTACTAGTAATGTTAGTAACCTTAGTCAATATGTCGAGTCGTACAGACTGATTAGTCTAGAGTACGTTTAACCTCAACGATTTCGAATACTTCGATCTGGTCACCAACGCGAACGTCGTTGTAGTTCTTAACGCCGACACCACACTCGTAACCGTTCTTAACTTCTTGAACGTCATCTTTAAAGCGACGAAGTGACTCTAGTTCACCTTCGTAGATAACAACGTTTTCACGAAGTACACGGATTGGGTTGCTACGCTTAATCGTACCTTCAGTCACGATACAACCAGCGATTGCACCAAGTTTAGGCGACTTAAATACGTCACGAACTTGTGCAAGACCAATGATCTCTTGACGGAATTCAGGAGCAAGCATACCGCCCATCGCCTGTTTAACTTCGTCAATCAGTTGGTAAATGATTGAGTAGTAACGTAGATCTAGGTTTTCGTTCTGAACCGTGTTACGCGCAGTTGCGTCAGCACGAACGTTGAAACCAAGGATGATAGCGTTAGAAGCTGCAGCAAGCGTTGCATCAGTTTCAGTAATACCACCAACACCAGAACCTACGATGTTCACTTTCACTTCGTCAGTTGACAGTTTCAGTAGAGAGTCAGCAATCGCTTCTACAGAACCTTGAACGTCAGCTTTAAGTACCACGTTAAGCTCAGCAACTTCGCCAGCCGTCATGTTCGCGAACATGTTCTCTAGTTTCGCTTTTTGTTGGCGAGCTAGTTTAACATCACGGAATTTACCTTGACGGTAGTTCGCAACTTCACGTGCTTTACGCTCATCACGTACAACAGTCGCTTCATCGCCTGACGAAGGAACACCAGAAAGACCTAGAATTTCTACAGGAATAGATGGACCTGCAGTTTCGATGTCTTTACCGTTTTCATCACGCATTGCACGAACACGGCCGTACTCTTGACCACAAAGAACGATATCGCCTTTGTTTAGAGTACCAGACTGTACTAATACTGTTGCAACTGGACCGCGACCTTTATCAAGGCGAGATTCAACAACAACACCAGACGCCATACCTTCTTTAACCGCTGTAAGTTCAAGAACTTCAGACTGAAGAAGGATTGCTTCTAGAAGACCATCGATGTTTGTACCCTGTTTTGCAGAGATGTGAACGAAGATGTTCTCACCGCCCCATTCTTCAGGGATAACGTCGTATTGAGCTAGCTCATTCTTAACGTTGTCTGGGTTTGCACCCTCTTTATCGATCTTGTTCACAGCAACAATCAGAGGAACGCCTGCCGCTTTCGCGTGCTGGATTGCTTCGATTGTTTGTGGCATTACGCCATCGTCTGCTGCAACTACAAGTACAACGATATCTGTCGCTTGAGCACCACGAGCACGCATAGCGGTAAACGCCGCGTGTCCAGGAGTATCAAGGAAAGTGATCATGCCGTTGTCAGTATCTACGTGGTAAGCACCAATGTGCTGCGTGATACCGCCAGCTTCCCCAGAAGCAACGTGTGCTTTACGAATGTAGTCAAGTGTTGAAGTTTTACCGTGGTCAACGTGACCCATGATAGTAACAACAGGAGCACGACCTTCAGCGATAGCATCGCTATCACGGTCAGCTAGTACTGCTTCTTCAAGTTCGTTTTCTTTACGTAGGATTACCTTGTGACCCATTTCTTCAGCAACAAGTTGTGCTGTTTCTTGGTCGATCACTTGGTTGATAGTCGCCATAGCGCCCATCTTCATCATTACTTTGATAACTTCAGTTGCTTTAACTGACATTTTGCTAGCCAGTTCAGAAACAACGATAGTTTCGCCGATAGCAACGTCAGATTTAGCAACAGTTGCTGACTTATCGAAGCCTTGCTGCATTGAAGTTGGTTTAGCAAGCTTACCTTTACCGCCACGACCACGTTGGTTACGACCACCACGGTTGTTTGCAGGTTGGTTAGCAGGAGCTGCTTTCTTCTTGCGACGACGAGGTGCTTTCTCATCTTTCTTATCTGCTGCATCTTCAGCTTCACGAGCGTAAGTAGAAGTAGTCACATGGTAATCCGCAGATTTCTCTTGCTCTTTCTTCTTCTTCTCTTCTTCAGACCAACGTTCTTGGTTCTCTTCTGCTAACTTACGAGCTTCTTCAACAAGCTTAGCTGCTTCAGCTTCTGCTTTACGAGTTGCTTCTAGCTCTTGACGAGCTTTAAGTTCATCCGCTTCTTTTTTCGCTTGTGCGTTAGCGTCTGCATTTTTTGAATTCATGTCTTTTTTAGCCTTTTCAGCTTGTGCGCGTTGAGCCTTCTCTTCAGCTTCACGTTTTGCATCCGCTTCACGTGTTACTTTTTCTTCAGCTTCGCGCTGTGCTTTCTCTGCAGCATCACGTTTCGCTTGCTCTTCAGCATCGCGTTGTGCTTTCTCTTCCGCTTCACGATTAGCTACTTCCTCAGCTTCACGTTTCGCTTCATCTTCAATAGTGCTGCGCTTCACGTAAGTACGCTTTTTACGTACCTCTACTTGAACATCCTTACTCTTACCGCCTCCAGCGGCAACACTTAGCGTGCTGCGGGTCTTGCGTTGAAGAGTTAAACGAGTCGGTTCTGTTTCGCCTGAAGTATCGCCGTGCTCCTTTTTAAGGTGCGTTAGCAATGTTTGCTTCTCTGAATCAGTCACTTGATCCGACCCTGCTTTCTTCATGCCTGCATCAGCAAGTTGTTCAATTAAGCGGTCAACTGGCGTACCAATCTCTTCACTCAGTGCTTTAACTGTTAATTGTGTCATACCGCTTTCTCTCCTTGCTGAATTATTCTTCGTCGCCGAACCAACAGATGTTACGCGCAGCCATAATTAGCTCGCCTGCACGCTCTGCAGTTAGGTCTTCGATGCCTTCTAGTTCATCAACGCCTTGGTCAGCTAGGTCTTCCAGTGTCGCAACGCCTTTTGCTGCTAGCTTGTAAGCCATTTCACGCTCAAGACCTTCAAGTGCAAGTAAGTCTTCAGCAGGCTCAACACCGTCGAAAGTTTCTTCTTTCGCTAGCGCTAGAGTAGTCAGTGCGTCTTTTGCGCGGTTACGTAGTTCTTCAACGATACCTTCGTCTAGACCGTCTACTTCAAGAAGCTCGTTCACAGGAACGTATGCTACTTCTTCAAGCGTAGAGAAGCCTTCTTCAACAAGCATTTGAGCAAAGTCTTCTTCAATGTCTAGGTGCTTCATGAAGTTTTCAATAGAAGCAACTGCTTCTTCTTGGTGCTTCTTCTCAAGATCAGCAACAGTCATTACGTTCAGTTCCCAACCAGTAAGTTGAGACGCTAGACGTACGTTTTGACCGCTACGGCCAATCGCTTGTGCTAGGTTATCCGCTTCAACAGCGATATCCATAGAGTGTGCGTCTTCATCAACGATGATTGAAGCAACATCAGCAGGAGCCATTGCGTTGATTACGAATTGAGCCGGGTTATCATCCCAAAGAACGATATCAATACGCTCACCACCAAGATCGTTAGAAACAGCTTGTACACGTGCGCCACGCATACCAACACACGCACCAACTGGGTCAATACGTTTGTCGTTTGTTTTCACAGCGATTTTAGCACGAGAACCGGCATCACGTGCAGCACCTTTAAGTTCAATTAGCTCTTCACCAATCTCAGGCACTTCAACACGGAATAGTTCAGCTAGCATTTCTGGCTTCGAACGAGTAACGAAAAGCTGGAAACCACGAGCTTCTGGTTTAACTGCGTAAAGAAGACCACGAACACGGTCACCTGGACGGAAGTTTTCACGAGGAAGTTGGTCATCACGAAGGATTACCGCTTCAGCGTTGTTACCTAGGTCTAGAATAATAGTGTCACGGTTAACTTTCTTAACTGCGCCAGTTACTAGCTCGCCTTCGTTATCGATGAACTGCTCAACGATTTGAGCGCGTTCAGCTTCACGTACTTTCTGTACGATAACTTGCTTAGCCGTTTGAGTCGTAATACGGTCAAACGTTACTGATTCGATATCATCTTCAATGAAACCGCCAAGTTCGATCTCTGGGTCATCGTACTTTGCAGCTTCAATAGAGATTTCTTTTGTTGGGAATTCAACTTCCTCAACAGCTTCCCAACGACGGAAAGTTTCGAAATCACCCGTTTTACGGTCAATTTCAACACGAACTTCAATTTCTAGTTCGCTTTTCTTTTTTGTTGCCGTTGCAAGCGCGATTTCAAGCGCTTCAAAAATACGCTCACGAGGAACTGCTTTCTCATTTGAAACAGCTTCTACTACCGCCAAAATTTCTTTGTTCATTAATCTAGCCTCTTAAGCTCTTCTCTCTAGGAGAACTAAAATTTAGGGATCAGGTTAGCTTTCGCAATATTGCTCAGGACGAATTCTTCTTCTTGTCCTTCAACCAATACTTTCACTGTCTCGCCTTCGATAGATTGGATATCACCTTTCCATTTACGACGGTTGCCGACAGCCATTTTCAAAACGATGCTTACCTCGTGACCAATAAATTGTTGGTAATGCTCTGCTTTGAACAGTGGTCTCTCTAAACCTGGTGAAGACACTTCAAGGTTATAAGCCACTGAAATTGGATCTTCAACGTCCATTACGGCACTTACTTGGTGGCTAACTTCAGCGCAATCATCTACATTGATACCGTTTGGTGAATCAATGTAAATACGTAGCGTTGAGTGCTCACCAGCACGAATAAATTCTAATCCAACTAACTCATAACCTGATGCTGCTACTGGAGCGTCAAGCATTTCAGTAAGTTGTCTTTCTAAACCAGTCATTTAACCACTCCAGAAACAAAAAAAGGGCTCAAAGCCCAATTTAAATTCCAAGCAAACATTATCTAAATACATTTACAAATGCTTAGATAACAAAAAACCCCGTATAAGCCGGGGTTTTTGTTGCTGGACCCTTATATGTTAAGTGCCATCACATTCGATATCGCACCTAACTCACAGTGAGGTTCACACTGTGCAAACTTGCTACCAATACAAGCTATATAATAGCATTGAAATTGGTTGCGGGAGCCGGATTTGAACCGACGACCTTCGGGTTATGAGCCCGACGAGCTACCAAACTGCTCCATCCCGCGTCCGACTTGCGAGCATTATACGCCCAACAAGATGTTTTACAAGTTTGTAAACATGGTGCCGAGAGAGGGACTCGAACCCTCACACCCTAAGGCACTAGCACCTCATGCTAGCGTGTCTACCAATTTCACCATCTCGGCATCAAATCTTTACAGATTATTGTGGAATTTCGTCGCCTTGCGCCGGAACTTCACTCACTGCATCATCAGCTTGTTGAATCACCTGACCTTGGGTCGGGTCAATCCATTGTGACTCAGTTTTATGTGTAGACATATTACCAAGCACTAAGCTAAGGATAAAAAATGTAGTTGCAAAAATTGCAGTCATTCGGGTAAGGAAATTTCCTGAGCCACCAGCACCAAACACAGTGTTTGAAGCGCCAGCACCGAAAGAGGCTCCCATATCTGCGCCTTTACCTTGTTGAATCAACACTAGGCCAATTACACCAAGCGCTGCCAACAGGTAAATCACAAGTAGAACTGTAAACATTTTTCCACCTATGTTCCTAATTGTTGAGCCAGCGCCGTTCAAAAAACTATTTTTAAGAACAAGGCTAGCGACCTCCTAACTGAAGGCCGAGCAATACTAGCGAATGCGACGATGGCTGACAAGGAGAATTTGCTAAAAAATAAGCCTTTACCAAGTGAATGGTCAAAAAAAGGTCAAAAGCGACACAAAACTCATTTACGTCTCTTTTGACCGTTATATCTTTTGACCGTGATATAAGTCAACCACTTCTAATCACAGGCGCTATTCGCTGCGCCAGCTAAGTAAAAGGTTAAATTAGCAGTTTGCTTTTACTGCATCTGCAATCTTAAGCGCTGATGCTTGAACAAGCTCTGCATCTTCGCCTTCAACCATGACACGCAGTAGTGGCTCGGTACCAGACTTGCGTAATAGCACACGACCTTTCTCGCCAAGCTCAGCTTCTACTTCAACAACCGCTGCTTTTACCGCTTCAGCTTCCAATGGGTTTGAATCTCCGCTGAAACGAACGTTTTCTAGAACTTGAGGGTATAACGTCATGCCCTGAGACAGCTCATTCAGCGTCATTTCACTATCAACAACTGAAGCCAACACTTGCAGAGCAGCAACGATAGCATCACCCGTCGTCACTTTATCTAGTAGGATAACATGCCCCGAATTTTCAGCGCCGATCTTCCAGCCTTTAGCAAGAAGCTGTTCCATTACGTAACGGTCACCAACAGCAGCACGAACAAACGGAATACCTAACTGCTTAAGGCCATTTTCCATACCAAGGTTGGTCATTAGTGTACCAACAACGCCACCTTTCAACTCACCGCGACGCAGTGCATCACGAGCAATGATGTAAGCGATTTGATCGCCATCAACTTTGTTACCTAGCTCGTCAACCATGATGATACGGTCACCATCACCATCAAAGCCAAGGCCTAATGCCGCTTTTTCTTCAACCACTTTTGCTTGCAGAGCACGTACATCTGTCGCACCGACTTCGTGGTTGATATTAGTACCGTTTGGCTCAACACCAATCGCAATAACTTCAGCACCCAGTTCTTTAAATACAGCAGGCGCAATGTGGTAAGTCGCACCATGTGCACAATCGATAACGATCTTCATGCCAGCTAATGTCATTTTATGTGGGAACGTACTTTTACAGAACTCGATGTAACGGCCAGCCGCATCGTTCAAACGTACTGCTTTACCTAGCTCTGAAGAATCAACACATTCGATGTCTTTATCCAACTCTGCTTCAATTGCCAACTCGATATCGTCCGGCAGTTTTGTTCCCTCAGAAGAGAAGAACTTGATACCGTTATCGTAGTATGGGTTGTGTGATGCAGAGATAACAATACCGGCTTCAGCGCGGAAGGTTTGAGTTAGGTAAGCCACAGCAGGTGTTGGCATTGGGCCAGTAAACGTAGCCTGAAGACCAGCAGCAGCAAGGCCAGCTTCTAGCGCTGACTCAAGCATGTAACCAGAGATACGAGTATCTTTACCAATGATGACTTTCTTTGTGCCTTGCTTCGCAAGAACACGACCCGCAGCCCAGCCAAGCTTCAGAACAAAATCAGGTGTAATCGGGTACTGGCCTACTTTGCCACGCACACCATCTGTGCCGAAATAACGTCTTTTATCAGACATAGTGATTTTCCTTAATTATATTTAGTGATTGTTGTTCATCACTTCGATTATTTTCATCGCTTCCAGTGTCTCCTCGACATCATGAACGCGAATAATTTGTGCGCCTTTCATCGCGGCAATCGTCGCGCAAGTGACGCTTGCGACCATGCAGTCGGCCGGAACCTTGTCTAGCAATTTAAAGATCATCGATTTTCTCGACATCCCCGCTAAAACAGGTAAGCCTAACGAATGAAACTTTTCAAGGTGCGCTAATAGGTGGTAATTATGCTCAATGGTTTTACCAAAACCAAAACCAGGATCCAGAATCAGCTGATCTTTTGATATACCAACAGCCTCACAAGCCTCCACCCTTTCTTTTAAGAACGCTTCAACATCCATTAGGACATCATCGTAATTAGGGTTAGCTTGCATGGTTCTTGGCTGACCTTTCATGTGCATCAGGCAAACGGGCACATTAGCATCGGCGGCCGCTTCTAAAGCTCCGGGCTCTTGCAGTGCGCGCACATCATTGATCAAATCAGCCCCCGCTTCAACGGCTTGGCGCATCACTTCAGCTTTACTGGTATCAATGGAGATCCACACATCAAACTTAGCGCGAATTGCTTTAATGGCAGGAATAACGCGAGCGAGCTCTTCTTCTAAAGGAACGTCAGGCGCTCCCGGGCGAGTTGATTCACCACCAATGTCAATAATGCTAACACCAGCTTGAATCATTCGCTCTGCTTGCAGTAAAGCATTATCTAATGAATTGAATTTTCCGCCATCAGAGAAAGAGTCAGGCGTAACATTGAGGATACCCATCACATGTGGGCGGTCTAAAACGAGCGTTTTATTATGTGCTTTTAATATCATGGAAGGTGGGTCTTAAAGGTAAAAACATCTAGGGCTAGAAACAGAAAAACCCTGAGCGTACTCAGGGTTTTAATTTATAACTTAGCGATTAAGAATCTTTGTTTTGAGCATCATCTGTTTCAGATTTAACTTCTTCAACTTTCGACTCTTCAGCTTTTGGTTCCGCTTTAGCTTCTTCTGCCTTAGCTTCAGGTTTTGCTTCTTCCTTTGTAGGTTCAGCTTTTACCTGATCACCCCAACCAGCTGGATCACGAATCTCTTGCTTACGCTCCATCAAGTCATCAATTTGACCTGCATCGATCGTTTCGAACTTCATTAGAGCGTCTTTCATCGAATGCATGATATCCATGTTATCTTCAAGAATCTTCTTAGCTCTATCGTAGTTACGGTCGATAAGGATACGAATCTCTTCATCGATAAGCTTAGTCGTGTCATCAGAAACGTGCTTAGCTTGGCTCATGCCGCGACCTAGGAAAACTTCACCTTCTTCTTCTGCGTAAAGAAGAGGACCCAATTTCTCAGAGAAGCCCCACTGCGTAACCATCTTACGAGCAATATCAGTTGCACGTTCGATATCGTTAGACGCACCAGTTGACACTTTGTCTTTACCGTAAATAAGTTCTTCAGCAAGACGACCACCGTACAGGCTAGAAATCATAGACTCTAGATGTTGGCGAGACATGCTCACACGATCTTGCTCTGGCAAGTACATGGTTACACCAAGCGCACGACCACGTGGAATGATTGACACCTTGTACACTGGATCGTGTTCAGGTACCAAACGACCAACAATTGCGTGACCCGCTTCGTGGTAAGCCGTTGACTCTTTCACTTCTTCAGACATAACCATTGAACGGCGCTCTGCACCCATCATAATTTTGTCTTTCGCAAGTTCAAACTCAACCATAGATACATTGCGCTTGTTACCACGAGCAGCAAATAGCGCCGCTTCGTTCACAAGGTTCGCAAGATCTGCACCAGAGAAGCCTGGAGTACCACGAGCGATCAGCGACGGTTCAACATCACCTGATAGTGGCACTTTACGCATGTGTACTTTAAGAATCTGTTCACGACCACGTACATCCGGTAGACCAACCACAACTTGACGGTCAAAACGACCAGGACGAAGTAATGCAGGGTCTAGTACGTCTGGACGGTTAGTCGCAGCGATAACGATAATACCTTCGTTACCTTCGAAACCATCCATCTCAACCAACATTTGGTTCAGTGTTTGTTCACGTTCATCGTGACCACCACCAACACCAGCGCCACGTTGACGACCTACAGCATCAATTTCATCGATAAAGATGATACAAGGTGCCGCTTTCTTCGCTTGTTCGAACATGTCACGCACACGAGATGCACCAACACCAACAAACATTTCAACGAAGTCAGAACCAGAGATAGTAAAGAACGGTACTTTCGCTTCACCAGCAATCGCTTTTGCAAGCAATGTTTTACCCGTACCAGGAGGACCAACCAACAGGATACCTGTCGGGATCTTACCACCTAGCTTTTGGAAGCGGCTTGGGTCACGAAGGTAGTCCACAAGCTCTTTCACGTCTTCTTTTGCTTCGTCACAACCAGCAACATCAGCAAACATGGTTTTGATTTGTTCTTCGCTCATCATTCGAGCTTTACTCTTACCGAAAGACATCGCGCCTTTACCGCCGCCGCCGCCTTGCATTTGACGCATGAAGAAAATCCATACACCAATCAGTAAGATCATTGGGAACCATGAGATGAAGATAGTGCCAAGCAGGCTCTGCTCTTCAGGTGGTGTACCCTGAACTTTTACGTTTTGATTAATTAAGTCATCAAGTAGCTTTTGATCATAAACAGGCATGTAAGTTACATACTTAGAACCACCACCACGACGTGTGAAAGTGATTTCGCTGTTATTGAACTGTGCGTCTTGAATCTGGCCTTGGCCAACTTCCTGTACAAACGTGGTGTAATCTACTGCTCTGCCGTTACTTTCCCCAGGGCCGAAGCTCTGGAATACCGACATCAACACTACCGCGATAACAAGCCACAGAATTAAATTTTTTGCCATGTCACTCAAGGTGTAAGCCTCTCGATAACTAATTGTAATTAAAGGTAGGGTACTACAGTTTGTAACCTGTAGCCATGTTGTTAACTCTCACTCTTGGAAGAGAATCGTTAACCTTTGTAACCAGTGGCTACGATAAACACTTCACGAGATCGAGCTCGAGAAGAGTCGGGTTTTCTAACTTTTACTGTTTTAAACATCTCGCGGACGTCCTTAACGTATTGGTCAAACCCTTCGCCTTGGAATACTTTTACAACAAAACTACCATTGGTAGCTAGAACTTGTCGACACATATCCAAAGCTAATTCAACTAAATACATAGCTCTTGGCTGATCCACAGAATTGTTGCCTGCTATATTAGGTGCCATATCTGACATCACGACATCAACCATGTTTGGTTGTATACGTTCCAACAAGGCATCTAGCACAGCTTCTTCGCGGAAATCGCCTTGTAAAAAGCTAACACCAGCAATCGGATCCATTGGTAACAAGTCACACGCAATGATTTGTCCGTTGTCTCCAACAATCTTAGCAGCATATTGAGACCAACCGCCAGGTGCTGCACCCAAATCCACAATGGTCATCCCAGGAGACAGCAATTTATCTTTCGTTTGAATCTCTTCCATTTTGAAATAAGCACGTGAACGATAGCCTTTCTTTCTTGCTTCATTTGCGTACTTGTCGTCGAAGTGTTCCTTCAACCAACGGCCTGAACTGGCCGAGTGTTTCTGTTTGCTCATTGGATACCTAAATTGGAGGAAAGTACTAATTGCTGAATAAATTATAGTCTTCAGCTTTAGATGGCGTTAAAATAGGTTTTTTCAACCCTAATAGTAAAGAAAATTGGCCGCGTAATGAACCTAAGTACCAAACAAAAGCAGCATCTAAAGGGCCTAGCTCACAGTTTAAAACCTGTTGTGCTAATGGGCGCAAATGGACTTACTGAAGCTGTTCTAGCGGAAATCGAATTAGCTCTAGACCACCACGAACTGATCAAGATTAAAGTTGCATCAGAAGACCGTGAGACTAAGCAACTGATTATCGATGCAATTGTACGTGAAACTAAAGCTGAGAAAGTACAGACTATCGGTAAAGTTCTAGTACTGTTCCGCCAGTCAGAAGCACGTAAAATCGAGATTCCACGTAAATAAGCGAGTTTGATATAAGCTAACTTCACTAATAGGAAGCCACAGCGCTTATCTTTTAGTGTAGCGTGAGAAACGAAAAAGGTCGCATTTAGCGACCTTTTTACTTATCAGAAACAAAGAAAATTCAATTAGATATATTCTACTTTGTCGATTTCGAAGTCTTTGTCACCACCAGGGGTAGAGATCATGACTTCGTCGCCTTCCATTTTACCGATAAGACCGCGAGCAATTGGCGATTTCACAGAAATGCGACCCGTTTTGATGTCTGCTTCGTCTTCTGAAACGATTTGGTAGCGGAACTCATCATCGGTATCCACATCAATCAGTGTCACTGTCGTACCAAAGATAATCTTGCCCGTATTATCCATTTGCGTTACATCGATGATCTGAGCCAGTGATAGCTTATATTCAATATCACGGATCTGAGCTTCACAAATACCCTGCTCTTCACGAGCGGCGTGGTATTCAGCATTCTCTTTCAGGTCACCTAGTTCACGTGCTTCACCAATAGCTGCTGAGATAACAGGGCGTAGCTTAAGTAGGCGATCTAATTCGTCACGTAGCTGCTGAGCGCCACGTACTGTCATTGGAACCTTTTCCATTTTTTACCTCTATGCCAAAGCTTTCTTTGGCCAACATAAATACACCCAACGTATTTATTGGGTGATAGAAACAAAACGATTTGGCTTAGTGTAAACAAACTTTATGGCTAAATCACCTTTATTCCACTTTGCGTTATAAAAGCTTTATCTAGGTCTAAATTACAGACATCACAAAAATGAATAATAACCTCCCCATCAATAAGTGGAGAGCTAAATACCTAAAAAAACAAAAAACAAACAAAATAAACACAGATCACACTTTTATAAAATACACTCAAAAACAACCACTTAAACAAAAAAGATATAATAAAACAGTGTTCATTTTTTAGTTTTATATCATTTTACTAACTGACCATGGAACTTTAGAGGTAAAAAGTAACCCATGGATTGCACTGGCATTTTCAGACTTCTGTTCTAATCATGATTATGAAGCCTGATTAATACAGGCAATACACAAAAGGGTTCAAATCCTTAATAAAACTTCTATGGACAGTAATTAGGAAATAATAACATGAACAAGACTATGATCGCGCTTGCTGTATCTGCTGCAGCTCTTGCTACTAACGCAGTGGCAGCCGACGGTAAACAAGCTGGTGATATTGCCGGTACTTCTGTATACAGCTCAAACGGCACTTCTCTAGAGATCGGTGGTCGTGCGGAAGCTCGTCTATCTCTAAAAGATGGCAAAGCTGAAGACAAAACACGTGTACGTCTTAACTTCCTAGGTAAAGTTGAAATCCAAGACGGCCTATACGGTGTTGGTTTCTACGAAGGTGAATTCACAACTAACGAAGACGGCGGCGCGACTGATAACAGTGATAGCAGCGATATCACTAACCGTTACACATACGCAGGTATCGGCGGTGACTTCGGTGAAGTAACTTACGGTAAAAATGACGGTGCGCTAGGTGTTATCACTGACTTTACCGATATCATGTCTTACCACGGTAACTCAGCAGCACACAAAATTGCTGTAGCTGACCGTTCAGACAACATGCTTTCTTACAAAGGTCAATTCCAAGACCTAGGCGTTAAAGCTAGCTACCGCTTTGCTGACCGTCAAGAAGGTGTTGTTAATGGTTGTAACATCGGTGAATACTGTGACAACGATGCTGATGGCTACTCGCTATCTGGTATCTACGCAATCGGCGATTCTGGCTTTAAGCTAGGTGCTGGTTACGCTGATCAAGACGAGCAAAACGAATACATGCTAGCAGCTTCTTACCGCACTGAAGCTCTATACTTTGCTGGTACGTTCACAGACGGTGAGCTAGCGAAGAAGAACGGTGATTACACTGGTTACGAATTCGCAACAGCATACACACTAGAAAAAACAGCATTCACGCTAACGTACAACAACGCAGAAACTGACGGTGAAACTTCAGCTGACAACGTTGCAATCGATGCGACTTACTACTTCAAGCCGAACTTCCGTACGTACATCTCGTACAACTTCAACCTAATCAGTGAAAATGACACTATTGGTACTGTAGGTTTTGGTAACGGTACTGCATCTAAAGCAGACGCTGAAGACGAGCTAGCTCTAGGTCTACGTTACGACTTCTAATTCTGATTACCTAATGATTCATTAGTTAATTGAGAATCAAAACGCCCGCTCTCTAGCGGGCGTTTTTTATATCTGTATACTGAAAACATCAGCCATCCAAGACAATCTTCTATGCGCCTTCTATCCACACTACTGCTATGTAGTTTTTCCATTAGCGCTTTATCTGTTAACGCATACGCCCCGCTAGATACACTGCCCGATGGTAGTAGTACGAGTTTGATCATCAAATCGTTAAGCAATGGTTCAAGCGAGCTTAATACCAATAGCGATGACTTTTATCCACCAGCCAGCACGTTAAAACTGGTGACGGCTTTAGCGGCCAAGCTAGAGTTGGGAGATGACTTTCATTACACGACTAGCATTGTTCGTTCTGGCAATGATTCAATCATTTCATTTAGCGGCGACCCAACACTGCAACGTGAGCAGCTAAAAAGCCTGTTAACTCAATACGCTAAGTCTCAATCCAGAACCATCAAGGGCAATTTATATCTGGATAACACAGCTTATACCGGCTATCAGCGAGCGGTGGGGTGGCCTTGGGACATTCTAGGGGTTTGTTACAGCGCGCCTTCTAGTGCAATGACCTTAGACAGCAACTGCGCACAAGCCTCTATTTATACAAAAGATAACGGTAGCACTCGCGTTTATATTCCCGCTCATTATCCGATAGACGTGACAACCACCGCAGCCACCGTAACTCGCTCAGGGCAGAAGGCGACACAATGCGACTTAGAGCTCATTACTACTCCAGACAACGCTTACAAGCTCTCTGGTTGCTTAGTAGAGCGTAAGAAGCCACTGCCGCTCAAGTTCGCGATTCAAAACCCAGAGCTTTATACCTATCAAGTCGTTACATCGCTTCTCAAAGAACTGAAAATAGAAGTAAAAGGTGATGTGATTATTGGTAAAAAAGCGCAAGCAGACAAAACCACGTTAGTCGCTAGTCACAACTCAGAAAAGCTTCCTGAACTGCTCGATATCATGCTCAAGAAGTCAGATAACCTTATCGCAGATAATCTAACTAAAACGCTAGGAGCAACATTTTATGTTCAACCGGGCAGCTTCAATAACGGCACTGAAGCAATAAAACAGATACTGCTGACCAAGGCTAATATTGACCTCAGTAAAGCGCAGCTCGTCGATGGTTCAGGGTTATCCAGAAATAACCGAATGAGGTCACAGACCATGGCTCAAGTGCTTCGTTATATCTGGGAAAACGATCAACAGCTCAGCCTGATTGAGGCTATGCCTACATCAGGTGTAAATGGAACGCTCAAGTACCGTCCAAGCATGAGAAAAGCACCGATTCAGGGCAACATCACAGCCAAAAGTGGTTCTTTGTACGGAACGTACAACATGGCGGGATATGGTTTAGATGAGTCCGGGAAACCAAACTCTTTGTTTGTGCAGTTTATTCGTGATTACTTCCCTGAAGAGCAAGATCCAGACAGACCGGTAGAGGCTCCAATCACCCAGTTTGAGCGTGCTTTCTACAAAGATGTAGTTGAGTTCAGTCAAACACAAAGCAAATCGAAGTAATGTTTGGCTCTGTGTAAACTTCTACTCAAACAATAAAAATGGCGCTGAAGACCTTCAATCTGCAGCGCCATTTTTGTTTCTCAGATGTATTTAGCTATTTTTATAGGTGCCTATTTTTATAGGAGCTAAGCGATACCGAGGAATGAGTTAACCACAGTGAAGTAGATCCACATTCCTGAGATATCCACTATCGATGCAAGTACTGGACTTACTAACACCGCTGGATCAAGCTTAAATAGCCTAGCGACTATCGGTAACCCGCCGCCAAGCACGGTTGATATGGTCACCTGAATGAACAGCGCTACCGCAATCGCTAACGCAATCATGTTGATGTCATAGCCACCTGTCGATTGGTTTTCGCTAAATAGCAGAATACGTCCAATCATCACTACGGCAATCGCTAGAGCTAGACAAATAGCAACTCTAAACTCTTTCCACAGAACGTGAGCCCATTGGCGTTTTTTCAACTCACCTGTGGCTAAGGCTCGGATCACCAAAGTCGCGGCTTGTGTTCCGGTGTTACCACCAGCAGCAGCAATTACCGGCATGTAGATTGCCAAAAGTACTAACTGACTGAGAATGTCTTCATACTGAGCAATGATAAGCCCTGAGACGATTCCCAATAGTGCTAACGCAATAATCCAACCGATACGCTGCCTAACGTGGCTCATGACGCCAGTAGAAAGGTAGCCCTGCTGAGGTTCTACCTCTGAGTAGATCAGCCCTAGTTGGTGAGCTAGATGTCGAGAACGCTTCTCAAAGCCCTGCTCTTCTAGCTCACTAAGTAAAGTCTGAATCGTACTAAGAGAGCATTGTCCCAGCACTAGCACCGCATCTTCGAGCGGCATTCGGTTCAAAAGGTTAATTTGTTGTTCACGTCCGTACTGTTGAAATGCATTCGATACAGCTTGGATGTCTTGCTCTGAGTACAGAGCTTCAATAGATAAAAAAGTGTTGTTCATTACCGTCATGGCGAATCTCCCGATTGGCAAAGGTAACGACCATCAAAACAAATAGCCTATAGCTAATACACCAAGAGCGTATAGCTAAGCGCACCAAGAGCTGAAAGCTACTGATGTGTCTACTTGTTAGAATCTAGTGTGTGGAAAAGAATGCGGGGGAAAACAAAGATACCCTACCTGAACGGCAGGACAATAGATCAATACCGAGACAGGTTATTCTTCTCCATTCAAACTAGGAGGATGGTCGGTATTGTTCATAAAAATCTCCAGAATTACTGTCAATTTGACAGCGCGCATAGTGTAGCAATAGACGTTTCAAAGTTTCGTCAATTTTAAGTCAATAAAAAAGGCATCCGTGGATGCCTTTAGTTCAATTATTGATGTGCATTATTACTTAATAGTAATACGAGCAAACTTACGCTTACCTACTTGGTAAACCGCAGTACCTGCTTCAGGCACGAATTTGCTGTCTTCAATCTTCTCGCCTTCAAGCTTAGCAGCGCCTTGCTTGATCATACGCATCGCATCAGAAGTCGAGTTTACAAGACCCGCTTCTTTTAGAACGTTCGCAATTGGCAGGCCTGCTTCGAATTCGAATTCTGGCATTTCATCAGGAACTTGGTTCTTAGCAAAACGGTTAACGAACTCTTGCTCAGCGGCTTCAGCATCTGCTTCACTGTGGAAACGAGCAATGATCTCTTTCGCTAGCAGTACTTTAACGTCACGCGGGTTCTTACCTGCATCAACGCCAGCTTTCAGTTCCGCAACTTCTTCAAGAGGACGGAAAGACAGCAGCTCGTAGTAGCTCCACATTAGATCGTCAGAGATAGACATGATCTTACCAAACATCTCGCTTGGTGCTTCGCTAATACCGATGTAGTTATGCGCAGACTTAGACATCTTCTTAACACCGTCTAGACCAACAAGTAGTGGCATCATTAGTACCGCTTGTGGTTTTTGACCTGCTGCTTTTTGCAGTTCACGACCCATTAGAAGGTTAAACTTCTGGTCAGTACCGCCAAGCTCAACGTCGCTCTCTAGTGCAACAGAGTCGTGACCTTGTAGAAGTGGGTACATGAATTCGTGGATTGCGATCGGTTGACCACCAGCGTAACGCTTTTTGAAGTCATCACGCTCAAGCATACGAGCAACAGTTTGGTTAGAAGCAAGACGAATCATGCCTTCAGCGCCAAGCTCAGATAGCCATTCAGAGTTGAAACGAATTTGCGTCTTCGCAGGATCTAGAATCTTGAATACTTGCTCTTTGTAAGTTTCAGCATTCTTCAATACGTCTTCGCGGCTTAGCGGTGGACGTGTTGAGTTTTTACCTGATGGGTCACCAACCATTGCAGTGAAATCACCGATAAGGAATGTCACTTCATGACCAAGCTCTTGGAAAGCACGAAGCTTGTTAAAGATAACCGTATGGCCTAGGTGGATATCTGGAGCTGTTGGATCGGCACCCAGCTTAATGCGTAAAGGACGACCTTCTTTTAGTTTTGCAATCAGTTCGTCTTCTGGAATCAGTTCTTCTACGCCACGTTTGATCTCGGCTAGTGCAGCTTCAATACTCGCCATTCTTGTTCACTCCCACAGATTTGGCAAAAATACATTAATTAGACATCTTACTTGAATAGCGATGTATTTTGAAACCAGTTACACTATTCTGTCGTCGATTTTCATAATATTTACAGAACGAACCGGAACATGTTGTCTATTTTTGCACGCCTTCCTATTTTGCACCGGGCTTTTATCGCATTTTTTAGTGCCATAATTTTCGTCGCGATTTTCTTACTCCCCGACGTCAACAGTTTGCGTGACGATTCGGGCGCTTTAGTTGTGGGAAAACATTACCCACTGACTATCAATGCCTCTGCACTTATTAGCTCAAGTGACGCTCCACCGACGGCAGTGCTCAATTGGGAGAAATACACCGTTCGCTCTGGCGAAAGCACCTCTGTTTTATTTGAACGTATTGGCCTCTCATACCGTCTGCTGATCACGCTACTCAATACCAATAATGATATTAAGAAGCAGCTGTCTAACCTAAGACCTGGTGATGTCTTGCAGTTCGGCTTTGATGAAAACAACGACCTTATTCAGTTAAAACGACAACTTAGTGCGTTTGAAAGCTTCAAGATCACTAAATCTGGCGATTCTTTCTCATCAAGTTTCGACAAAAAAGAAGTGGTATACCAATACAATTATGCCGAAGCCAACATCACCTCTAACTTCTGGAACGCTGGCGTCAGCGCAGGTTTAACCGCAAACCAAATTATGGAACTGGCCGGCATCTTCGGTTGGGATATCGACTTTGCGTTAGATATTCGTAAGAACGACAGCTTCAAAATCTTATACCAAGAGAAAGTGGTTGAAGGTGAAGTAGTTGGTCGCGGTAAGATCATGGCAGCCGTATTCAAAAACCAAGGCGATTCATTTACCGCGGTATTGGATGATAAAAGCGGCAACTACTTCGATGAAAATGGTCGTGCGATGAAGAAGGCGTTCTTGCGCTCACCAATTGATTTTCGTCGCGTAACATCGAACTTTAACCCTACCAGGAGACACCCAGTAACCGGTAAGATTCGAGCTCACCGCGGTACTGACTACGCAGCCCCTGTTGGCACGCCTATCTGGGCAGCCGGTGACGGTATTGTTCAGAAGTCAGGTTACAACCAATTCAATGGTAACTACGTGTTCATCCGCCACAGCAACACCTACATCACCAAGTACCTGCACATGAAGCGACGTATGGTGAAAACCGGTCAGCGCGTAAAACAAGGCCAAACCATTGGTACTTTGGGCGGTACAGGCCGTGTGACTGGCCCGCACTTACATTATGAATTCTTGGTTAATGGCGTACATAAAAATGCGCGTACCGTGAAATTGCCTCAATCCAAGTCGTTAACTGGTAAAGCAAAAGCAACCTTTATTGCCAACTCAGAGATTCGATTAAGAAACCTTGAGCGATACGGTCAGTTACTAGCGACTAACTAGGCGTTTGTAGCTTCACTGCAAAATAGAAAAATGCAAAGAGCGCCCATCAAGGCGCTCTTTTTTATGCTCACATACCACAACTAGCTACTGTTTTTCAGGTTTGTTGTTCCGTCCAAGCATTAACAAACAAGGGGTTAATACTAAAGTCAGCACCGTGGCAAACGCCAAACCACCAGCAATAGCGGTCGCAAGCTGTGACCACCATTGTGTACTTGGCGCGCCAAACTCTATCTTTTGATTAATCAGGTCGATGTTCATCTCTAACACCATCGGCATTAAACCTAAGATAGTCGTAACCGTCGTGAGCATTACTGGCCTTAAACGCTGAACACCGGTTCTTAGAATCGCATCTCGCTTGTCCAAGCCTCTTTTGATGAGCTGATTATAAGTATCAATCAACACGATGTTGTTGTTCACGACTATGCCGGCGAGCGCTATTACCCCAATTCCCGACATCACAATGCCAAACGGACGTTGGAAGATCAGTAAGCCAACGAACACGCCAACGGTCGAAAACAATACAGCACTCAGAATCAAAAACGCTTGATAGAAGCTATTGAACTGAGTAATCAGAATCAAAGCCATTACCGCCAAAGCAACCAAGAAAGCACTTTGTAAAAAGGCTGACGAGTTTTCTTGTTCTTCGTTTTGACCACGGATGCGAAATTCCACGCTACTCGGCAGCCCTAGCTCACTCAATGCTTGTTCGATCTTTGGTAGTTCGAGAGCAAGGTTATACCCTTCTTCCATATCCGCCATGATGTTCACCACACGCTTGCCATCAAGGCGTTTAATGGTGTCTTGCTTATGGTCGGGAACGATCTGAGCGAAATTAGTAATAGGTACTAAACCTGCTGGCGTTTTCACCCTAAGCTGGTCGAAGCGCCCGATATCACGCTTATCATTAGGGTAGCGCACCAAGATATCGACCTCTTCTGAAGAGTCATCGGGCAGATAATCACCAATCTTGAGACCATTAGTCACGAATTGAACGGTATTACCCACCAAGGTCGCATCAGCAGCAAAGCGCGCGGCATCGTCGCGGCGAATATCCACCTTCCAATCGATGCCGTCTTTACTCGCGGTATCACTGATATTGGTCAGTGCTTGATTACCATCAGCCCAACCTCTCACAATTTTTGCAGCCTGATTAAGTTGCTCTGGCGTTCGTGCCGATAGCTCAATCACTAAGTCATTTTCAACCGGAGGCCCTGCATCAGGAAACTTATATTCAATCTCAACACCAGCGTATTGGTCGGTCTGTACTTTTAGCTCATCAATGATCGCTTTAACGCTGCGGCGGTATTGCCAGTCAACAGGCGTAATTGAGATCAAACCAATCTGGTCGTCACCACCAGTACGCGTGTAAACGGTATCAAACTCATCATGATTGAGCATCATCAGTTCAATATCACGCATGATGTCATCCTTTTCTTGGATAGACAGATCACCATGAGAACGAACTTTGACATTAAAGAATGGCGGATCAACCTCAGGAAAGAACTCTGCACCTAGGCCCGCTTTGGAGTAAGTAAACCCAACCGCAACCGCGAGCAGTATCGCACTACAAAGAATCTTAAAGGGGTGCTTAATCGCGATCGACAGTGTGTGGTAGTACGCCTTGGTTAAGCCTGTGGCTTGTGAAAATTCGCCATTATGCAGTGCAACCATTCGAGCTTGGCTCTGAGACGATACGTATTGCGGTTTGCCAATCAAACCGCCTAATACGGGCACAAATAACAGTGCCATGATCAATGAGGCAGTTAATGTCGCGATCAGTGTTAATGGCAGGAACTTCATGAATTCGCCAGTCACATCCGGCCAAAACAGTAACGGAGCAAATGCGGCTAAGGTTGTTGCCGTCGATGCGGTTATCGGCCACGCCATCCGCTTCGCTGCATCTCGGTAAGCGGCTTTGCGCCCTTCACCCTCTTGCATTCGCCTGTCTGCAAACTCGGTCACCACAATCGCACCGTCTACTAGCATCCCCACCGCCATAATCAGCGAAAACAGCACCACGATGTTAACAGTTAAACCGAATACAGACAGAACCAATAACCCCGTCAGGAATGAACCAGGAATGGAGATACCCACCAATAACGCAGTACGCACACCAAGAATCGCGATGATAACGATCACCACCAAAATGATGGCGGATAGAATATTGTTTTGCAGATCATTAAGCATGATCTTCACATCTTTAGATTCATCCCAGGTGTATTTGACCAACAGGTTATTTGGCCATTCCGCTTGCTGCTGAGCACCAGCCATTACCGCTTTGACTAGCTCAACGGTTTCGATGATGTTCTCACCTGCACGCTTCTTGATATCCAACACCACCGCAGATTTGCCATCTAAACGAGCAAAACTTTCAGGATCTCGAAACGCTCGACGAACCGTAGCGACATCGCCAAAAGTGACCACCTGCTTGCCATCCACTTTAATAGGCAACTCAAGCACGTCTTTTAAGGAGTTAAATACCGAAGGGACTTTGACAGAAAAACGTCCGTAGCCAGTATCAACAAAACCTGCGGCCACCACTCGATTGTTCAGAGCGATCAGATTATAGATGTCCGCTTGATCTAGGCTGTAACTCTCCATCAACAGCGGATCGACAATGATCTCGACGATGTCATCGCGATCGCCCGCAATATCGACTTCAAGGATCTGACGATAACTTTCGAGCTTATCCCCAAGTTCTCGAGCAATTTGCACTATGGTGCGCTCAGGCACGGTACCAAACAGAACCACAGACAACACAGGCTGCTCAGAAGCGAGGGTAACTTCATTTACAGTCGGCTCATCGCTATCTTCTGGCAATTTGGGCTTAGCCAGATCAACAGCGTCACGAACATCAGCCATCGCTTTAGTAAGATCGACGCCAACATTAAACTCTAACACCACAGAGGCATGCCCTTCTGCTGCGGTTGCTGTCATCTCTTTTACGCCTTCAATCGACCTCAGCTCTTGCTCAATAGGTCGAACCAATAAACGTTCTGCATCCGTTGGCGAGATCCCTTGGTGCCCGACCGAAACATAGATAATTGGGATGGTAATGTCTGGGCTCGATTCCTTAGGTATCGTGATATAGGTGACGACACCGGCTACAAGGATTAACGCTAAAAGGGAGAGCATTGTTCGAGCACGAGACAAGGCTGCATCAATAATTGAATACATCGGTTATCTCCTACTCTGCGGTTACGTTAGAGAGTTCAGCGACTTGCTCAACAGCAATCACCGAATCACCATCACGCACAAACCCTTGGCCTACTGTGATGATATCGACGCGTTGACCTAGCCCCGTGAGCCACACTCCATCTTGTTCGGCCTTTACTAGCTGAATGCCTACAAACTTCACCGTTGGTGAGTCATCGACTGAAACCAAGGTTTTGACCCCTAGGTTACCCGCCTCATCCAATGCTAGCATCGCCGGTGTTATCTTTATTGCATCTCTTGTTTCTAGGTTGAGTTTAACTTCGGCACTGACACCTGCTGGTAATAGGCCTTTAGAGTTATCGATTTCTATCTCGATTGGGAAGGTATTAGTAGCAACAGAAGAGATACGAGAAACATAGCGTAAACGGCCTTCCGCTTCTTCTCGCCCTAACAAACGAACCAAAGCAGATTGATTGACTAGCAAATGTTGGATATGACGCTCACTGACATCCGCCTCAATAACCAAAGGATCGAGGTCAATCACGCCAGCAACAGGATCGCCAACACTAACGAAATCACCGAGCTCCACCATCAAATCTTGAACCACACCCGAAAAAGGCGAAGTAATCACAGTATTCTTTAAAGCCAACTCCGCATTGCGCATCATGGCTTTTGCTTCTGTTAATGAAGCCTCAGCTGTGGTGTAGGCGATTTCACCTTGCAGTCCTCTTTTCTTCAGTGACTGCGCCGCTTTGAACTCTTTCTGCTTCAAGCGATATAACGCAGATGCTCGCTCTAGTTGAATCTCTAAATCACCCTTATCTATCTGGGCAATGGCTTGTCCTGCTTTAACCATATCCCCCTTAACAACATTCAATCTGACAATCTTACCCGCGACTTCTGCACCTAGACGAGCATGCCTATCGGGCGCCGTTCTTCCATAGAGATCAATCGTTTTAAAGGTCGGTGATGAGGTGAAGGTTTGAAAGGAAACCTTAGCCAGCGGAATTTCTGTTGCCTTTTTTTCAGGTGACTCTTCTGCTTGCCCTACGCCGAAACCAAGCCAGATCGACAACAACACGACTAGAGTCAGAGAAACCAGCCACGGCTGCTTCAATTTCTGAAAAAGTGGTGAGTTAGAAAATAGAGTGGGCATAACAAATCCTTTTGTCCGATGTCATTCAGGCGCGCTAGTTGGCTTAATAGCGTGATGTGCAACTTCCTTATGCACAAAGGTAACCTTAACAGACCAATCCTCAACGAAGTTGGACGCTATCGACAGTTTAAAAAATATGCCGTGTACTAAAAATGAGAGGAATGCTTTGAAAAGTAATAAGTTACTAAGTAAAAACAAAAACGCCGAACATAAGTTCGGCGTTTGAAATGTATCTAATACAGCTTTGAGCTCAAGCTATTTTCAACTCATGCTATACGCTGAATGATGCGCCACAACCACATGTTGTTGTAGCGTTCGGGTTGTTCACAAAGAAGCGTGCGCCTTCTAGGCCTTCAGTGTAATCAACCATGCCGCCCATTAGGTATTGTAGGCTCATTGGATCAACAACCAGCGTTACACCGCTGTTTACAATTGTAGTGTCGCCATCATTTACTTTTTCATCGAATGTGAAGCCGTATTGGAAACCGCTACAACCACCACCTGTAATGTATACACGCAGTTTTAGTTCTGGGTTTTCTTCTTCAGCAATTAGCGTTTGTACGCGGGTAGCTGCTGCATCAGAAAAAGACAATGGGATATTTACTTCGCTCACGACAACCTCTCTTACCTGTGTCAAAAACAACATGATACAAATCTAATTCGAGACCATAGTTGTTGAGTATTTTCTTATATTCCGGTGATTATCTAATACCTGACTGAAACGTTCAAGTATTCACCACAGGATCGGTCCTTTTACTGCTGTAAACTCGCCAATATCTAACAATTAAAACGTGTAACCACACAAAACAACCAGATTCGGGTGATTATCTGGGCGAAAGCATTCCTAGTTGGATTAGGGATAGGTACAATGCGTGCCAATTGGTCCGACAGTCAAAAGAGGATATATCAATGACCAAATCAGCAGAGCTGTACGAAAAAGCACAGCAAACCATTCCTGGTGGCGTAAACTCTCCAGTTCGTGCATTCAATGGCGTAGGTGGTTCTCCAATCTTCGTTGAACGCGCTGATGGCCCACTTATTTTTGATGCTGATGGTAAAGCGTATATCGATTACGTTGGCTCTTGGGGTCCAATGATCCTTGGTCACAACCACGCGGTTATTCGTGACGCAGTTATTGCAGCAGCTCAACGCGGCCTTAGCTTCGGTGCTCCAACCGAAACTGAAATCAAAATGGCTGAACTGGTATCTGAGATGGTTCCATCAATGGAACAGCTACGTATGGTGAGCTCAGGTACAGAAGCAACAATGAGCGCGATTCGTCTAGCTCGTGGCTTCACTGGTCGTGACAAAATTCTTAAGTTTGAAGGCTGCTACCACGGCCACGCAGACAGCCTACTTGTAAAAGCTGGTTCTGGCGCACTGACTTTAGGTCAACCAAGCTCTCCAGGCGTACCGGCTGATTTTGCGAAACTAACGCTAACAGCAACCTTCAACAATCTAGATTCAGTACGTGAAATCTTCGCAGCAAACAAAGGCGAGATCGCTTGTATCATCGTTGAGCCAGTAGCGGGTAACATGAACTGTATCCCTCCTGTAGAAGGCTTCCACGAAGGTCTACGTGAAATCTGTGATCAAGAAGGTGCATTGCTAATCTTTGATGAAGTAATGACAGGTTTCCGCGTTGCTGAAGGTTGTGCTCAGGCTTACTACAACATCAAGCCAGACCTAACGTGTCTTGGTAAAGTGATTGGCGGCGGCATGCCTGTCGGTGCTTTCGGTGGTCGTAAAGACGTGATGCAATACATCGCACCAACTGGCCCTGTTTACCAAGCGGGTACGCTTTCAGGTAACCCTGTTGCAATGGCTGCTGGCTACGCATGTTTGAACCTTCTACGAGAAGAAGGCAACGAAAAGCGTCTAGCTTCAAAAACTAAGCAGTTGGCAAAAGGCTTCAAGCAACTTGCTGACAAGCACGGCATCCCAATGCTAGTTCACCAAGTTGGCGGCATGTTTGGTTTCTTCTTCACTGACCAAGAAACTGTGACGTGCTACGAAGATGTAACTAAGTGTGATGTAGAACGCTTCAAGCGCTTCTTCCACCTAATGTTAGATCACGGTGTTTACCTTGCACCTTCAGCATTCGAAGCAAGCTTTACTTCTCTTGCTCATGGTTCAAAAGAACTTGATGCAACACTAGAAGCTGCTGACCGCTCTCTTGCGATCATTGCTGCTGAAAGCAAATAATCGAAAGCACTTTATAAGTCGCTAACCGATTGAATTTAGGGCTGCATTAAATGCAGCCCTTTTTTATATATCGCGCTCAACAGCCACAAATATGACAGCTTATTTAGCCGTCGACTAAGGCTAAAGCTGAACCAAAAGCATTAACGTTCCCAGAAAAGGAAAACCAACAACATCAAGGTACCAAGGAACATTCTGAACCAAGGGATCTCTTTTTTTGTTTGCTGTTCTTCGTCTTGGCATTTCTTATCTTTATTACAGCATCCCATTATCAAAACTCCTCATTGCTAACTCTCTGTTTTGCAGCCATTATAAACTCAGAACGCAAATATAGAGACCATTACCGTGTCAGAAAAACTCAAAATCAATTCCAGCCACTGGGTGATCATCATTGCCCTACTCGCGGCGGCTTATGCTTGTTACTTGCTTATCGAGCCATACGTTAACTCTATCGTGATGGCCTTTATCATTTCACTATTGATGTTCCCAATCCATGAGTGGCTTGAAAAAAAGCTCCCGAATAAAGAAAACATCGTCTCTCTGCTGTCTTGTATCATACTGACCTTCATTATTGTTATCCCTTTATTGGCAGTATTCGCAGCAATTGTTCAGCAAGGTTCTCTGTTCTCTCAGAATACTTACCAATGGGTGACCCACGGTGGCATTCAGACTCTGTTTGCTCATCCGTTAGTGGTCAAAGCGCTGTCATTTGTGAATAACTACCTGCCTTTCGACAACATTGAGCCCCAAGCCATCGCACAAAAAGTCGGTGAGTTTGCGACCAGCTTTGGTTCTAAGCTAGTTGGTATCAGTGCCAAAATCTTAGGTGACGCAACCAATTTCTTGATGGATTTCTTCTTGATGCTGTTCGTTTTGTTCTTCTTATTAAGAGATCATGACAAAATCATCAGTGTGGTTCGTCATATTCTGCCGCTGTCTCGTAGCCAAGAAGACAAACTTCTAACAGAGATAGAACAAGTATCTAAATCAGCAGTAATGGGCTCATTCTTAACCGCAATCGCGCAAGGTTTTGCCGGCGGTTTAGGTATGTGGATTGCCGGTTTCCCAGGTCTATTCTGGGGTACTATGATGGGCTTTGCCTCTTTCATCCCAGTTGTGGGTACCGCATTAATCTGGATTCCAGCAGCAACCTACTTGTTCCTAACTGGTGATACCACGTGGGCGATTTTCCTAACGGTTTACTGTGTAGCGATTGTTGGTTCAATTGATAACCTTCTGCGTCCGCTGCTAATGCAAGGCAGTGCAGGCATGAATACCCTGATGATCTTCTTCTCACTATTGGGTGGTATTCAACTGTTTGGCCTAATTGGTCTTATCTACGGACCATTGATTTTTGCGATTACCATTGTCCTATTCAACATCTACGATGAAGAGTTTAAGGACTTTTTAAACCAGCAAGACAAGAGTTAACGAACTTGACGTCAACTTGATTGGCGAACCCGTATTAAACACTTCAAGCTTTGGGCGGATTATGCGAAAATCCGCCCTCATTTTTTGCTAACGATTCAACAGAGTGTCCTATGTCAGCTTATATTGCACCAAGCCAGATTGCTCAACGCCAACTCGCCTACTTTGAAGGCAAACATGTTTTAGTTGCCGGTGAGGCAGAAGACTTGTTCCCTGTTGAGTTAGCGAAGCATTGTGAATCTGTCTCTGTGTTTACTTCTAATTACAGCTACTACCGTCAATTAGAAGGCTACAACACCATCCAACGTTTTTATGGTGCGGAGTTTACCGAAGAGACCAAAGCCGACTTAGTGATGTTGTACTGGCCAAAAGCCAAAGCGGAAGCGGAATTTTTGTTGGCGATGCTATTTGCCAAGCTAGGCAAAGATACCGAGATCGTCGTGGCTGGTGAAAACCGTTCAGGCGTGAAAAGCATCGAGAAGATGTTTGCTCCTTACGGCAAAGTTGTTAAATACGATTCAGCGCGTCGTTGCTCTTTCTACTGGGGTCAATGCTTCGAGCAACCACAAGCGTTCAACCTGCAAGACTGGTTTAAGACCTACACGGTTAACATTGGTGAGCAATCACTTACGGTAAAAAGCCTTCCTGGCGTCTTCAGTCACGGTCAATTCGATGTCGGTAGCCAACTTCTGTTGGATACTCTGCCAAAACTAAAAGGCAAGGTACTGGATTTTGGCTGTGGTGCAGGCGTATTGGGCGCGGTGATGGCATCTCGTAACCCAGATATCGAGCTAGAAATGTGCGACATCAGTGCATTTGCCGTGGCATCAAGCCAAGCAACGCTAGAAGCGAATGGTTTAACGGGTAAAGTCTTCGCATCCGATGTCTATTCTGATACTGCAGAAGACTATCAGTTCATCATCAGTAACCCACCATTCCATTCAGGTTTAGACACTAGCTACAGCGCGACTGAGACCTTACTTTCTCAGGCTCCTAAGCATTTGAAGCGTTCTGGTGAGATGATTATTGTTGCGAATAGTTTCTTAAAATACATTCCAATTATTGAACAAGCGTTTGGAAAATGCGCGACTCTAAATAAGACCACTAAATTCGCGATCTATCACGCAAACAAATAACCTCTCTAGCACAGCGCAGGGTCATTATCTGCGCTGTCTGTTCATATTTTTGTCAAAACTCTATAAAAATGAGCTTTTGCACACGCTTTAAATACCACTTACTTGTCAAAGTAAAAAAACTCGTTAATTTCGTTAAATTGGAACCCGTTAATTCTATTCTCTGTACTTGTTTTCGCCCCTTTTAGCAGTACATCAAAGGAAAGTAGTACCCAATTTATGTTTAGATTCTATCGTAAGCAGAAGTTTAAGCGCCTTCAAAATACCCTAATGCTGGCATTTCTTGTCCTCAGTATTACCCCTGTGACACTTATCGCGATATTTTTCCTCCAATCGCACAGTCAGGATCTCCAGGAACAAAGCACCTCACACCTTGTTTCGGTTCGTGATACTAAGCAGCAGCAAATTGTCGATTACCTACAAGCTCAAGAATCCCAAGTGATGGGCTTTGTTCGCTCAGAATTGGCCAATGCCAGTGGCGGGCGATTTTATGGTTTGATCAATGCATTTCAACGATTAGGGTTAGATATTGACGAGGCACGCAGTAATGCACAGCAGCGCTATATTCAAGGCTCTGGCGATCAAATCAAAACGTCGATCCTCCCTGAATCCAGCAGCTTTATTGGCAGCGAGCGTTATCGCCTGCTCCACAAGCGCTACCATAATGCTTACCTAGAACTGCTTAAACGCTCTGATTTTGACGATATTCTCTTAGTTGATATCAACGGTAACGTCGCTTATTCCGTCTTTAAAAATGACGATTACGGCACCAATCTGCTGACAGGAAAATACAAGGACTCCAACCTAGGTATTACCTTTCAACGACTAGCCAAAGACGTAACCGACCGACGCAAATCTAACGAAGATTACACGCCGGTTATCGTTTCTGACTTTAAAGACGAGAATGGCAAACAGACCGCATGGCTAGGCGCACCTATCGTTCAACAAGGCTACCTACACAGTTACGCGATGTTTAGGCTACCAATCAACGGCATTACTAAGTTGATTGCGGATCTCAACAAGAGTTCGAATATTCAAACGCTGCTTGTAGGTGATGATCACCTGCCGCGTAGCCTTGCTCATTCACAAGAATCTATCAACTTGAGCCTAGATGTTGTCGATAAAGCATTGGCTGGCGAAACAGCGGTTGGCACCTTCGACAACACCCTAGATCAAGCGATCATCGCAGCATATACGCCAATTGAGCTGAAATACGCAACATGGGCTCTTGTCGTAGAGCTGCCAGAGAAAGAGGCGTTTGCCCGTATTCATCAGTTAGAAAAGATCTTCGTGATCGTGATGCTAACGGCGATCATTCTGGTAGTCGTTGCATCGCACTATCTGTCTAACTTCATCACATCCCCACTGCTTAAACTGACGTGGGCTGCCGAAAAAGTATCGGCGGGTGATCTCGATGAAACCATGATCAATACCGAGCGCAAAGATGAGATAGGCCGACTCGCGGTGAGCTTCGAAAGAATGCAGCGATCTATTCGTGAAAAAATGCAGCTCATCAAAAGCCAAAACGATGAGCTTGAGGACAACCTTAAGACCATTCAAAAGCAAAACGAAGAGTTACAACTGGCAAATAAACTCAAAGATGAGTTCTTAGCGACTACTTCACATGAATTGAGAACACCACTGCATGGCATGGTGGGTATCGCTGAAGCGTTGATATCTGGAGCGAACGGCCCTATTCCTGCTAATCAGAAATATCAGTTGGATATCATCATCAATAGCGGTCAGAGATTGGCGACCTTGGTTGATGATCTGCTTGATTATCACAAGATGCGCTATGGCAGCTTAGATATTAAGAAATCAGCCGTTGATTTGTCGACAGCCACCAGCTTGGTCCTAGAGTTGTCTCATCACCTATTGGGCAATAAGCCAATCCGTATTATTAACCAAGTCCCAAGTGATTTAGGTCTGGTTTCATCGGATCCTCAACGACTTGAGCAAGTGATGTATAACTTGGTCGGCAATGCCATCAAGTACACCTCAGAAGGTAAAATTGTTATCTCTGCCAGCGTTATCGATGACAACATTCGTGTACAAGTTGTCGATACTGGCCAAGGTATACCGGCCGAGTACCTTGAGCACATCTTTGAGCCATTGATTCAAGCAGGCCAAGATGCGAGTAACTACCGCCAAGGTGCAGGGCTTGGACTATCGATCAGCCGTCAGTTGATCGAGCTAATGGGCGGTTCACTGTACGTAAGTAGCCAACCAATGCTTGGCACTACGTTTAGCTTTACCCTGCCCCTAGCGACTCAAGGTGAGCTGGACAGTTACAACGAATCAGGTCACTACTCTCACTTCCAAGCGCCTGATTTAATTGATAACAGCCAACAAGAAAACAGTGTTATCAGTGAAAACCCAGATGGCCCGTTATTGGTTATCGCCGATGATGAGCCGGTTAACCTGCGAGTATTAGACAGCTTCTTGAAGTTAGAAGGTTATCGAGTACGTACTGCATGTGATGGCCCTGAAACCATTGAACTGATTGAGAAAGAGAAGCCAGAGCTGCTTCTGCTCGACATAATGATGCCAGGAATGAGCGGCTATCAGGTTTGTGAAGCACTGCGTAAACAATATGACCATGCTCAGTTGCCAATCATCATGCTAACGGCACTCAACCAAGCAGAAGACCGTGTTCGAGGTTTCGAAGCGGGTGCCAATGACTACTTGTCTAAACCGTTCAACAAACAAGAACTGGCGGCTCGAATTACAGCACATCTATCAGCAAGCAAAGCCGAACAGAGACGCCTTGAAAACGATCAACTGCAACTCGAACTCAAACATAGAGCGATGGTTGAAGCTAACTTGCTAGAAACTCAAGGCCGCTTATTGGAGCAGCTAGAATCGGCACCTGAAGCCATCATCTGTATTCGCGATGACCAACGCATTCGTTTTGCCAACGAAGCCGCAGCGAAGCTATTCAGACGCGGACAGGAGCAACTCAAACGCTCAATGGCTGACGAGATCATTGCACCTAAATACCTTAAGGTAGAACAAGCCCACTACTGCGGTGACATTGATATCTATATAGATGACACACGTCAGCGCATACCAAGTGACATCCTTAAGCTGCCTGAAGGCTCAGGGCTCGACACCATGTATATCTTTAATGTAGGTGGTGGTGTTAACTCAAACCGAATCAATAACCTTGAAACGGCGGTTGAGGCTCTCTCTAGTTATGCCTTTGAGGGCGACAAAGATAAGTTACAGCAGCTGAAAGAGCTTGGCGGAGAATTTACTCGTCTTGCTGACAAGGCAACCGGTGAAGGTAAAAACAAGCAAGAGTTAATGCGTGAGGTACTGGTCGATGCGATGACGAATGCCATCATCTACTGGGAATCGGTGACTGGTGAAACCAAGTTTGCTTTCGCCGAGAAGAGTGGCTTGTGGCGCGTCTACTTAGACCGCAGTACGCTGCAAACTCGAACGCTAGACAAATACCTACGCGTAGAAACCCTACCGAAAACGCCTCGCTGGCGAACGGTACTGAGCTCAATCGAATTCATTCTGGAACACTGCAAAGAACAGACGCCAGAAAGAACCCATATTGAGATGCTGAGGGATAAACTTCAGAAACTACTGACCAGTTAAACCCTGAACCAACATCACGATACTTTGAATAATGGAGCCCACCTAGCGTGGGCTTTTTTGTACGCCTAATAATCACAAAAAGTAGAATCCCAACGCTTGCAACGCACTTTTTTTACGCCTTTAAACAAGGGGAAATTCACGCTAATTACTCACAGTGCGTGCTGGTAACCGTCAGTACTTTTCGTTCTATTCTCAATCATATCTGACCGTTATCTGACTCTTTGTTGCAGTTTGAGAAGCGAGTCACAACAGAACGGCAGATTTAATTTTCTAGGGAAATTTAACGTAAAACTGGCAAGTGACCGAGATCTACAATTATACCAACGTAGGGTAAGGCATTATAATAAAAAGCCTTTAAAGTTAGTGGCCACTTACAACCTGCAAGAACCTCAAAACCAAATGCGAGTCACATCACTTTAACAATTGCGTACGAAAAACCACCAGAGCAACCTATTTTGACGTTAATGACGTGGGGTTGTGTGTTTTTAACATTTTTGACGGGAAACGAGTTTGATTAATTCATCGATAAGGTGTTTTCTTACTCCTGCCAAAGGCCTACAGGCCACTCTTACCACTTCTCAGAATCAACGATGAATCTGGAGCAACGAAGAAGAGGTAGGCCTTTAACCAGAGTGTGTATCTACTAAACAATTTAGCGACAGATAACATTCAATCCATTAGTGAAATGAAAGCAAATAGTAAGGAACAGCTATGCTTGCCAATATAAAAAAAACAGCAATAGCAACAGCAATTATTGCAACTGCTACAACAGGTTTTGCATCAGTAGCAACCGCTGCAGAACGCAGTGAACTGACCGTTCACCCGAAAGAGTACACTACATTCGTACGTAACTTTAACCCGTACCTTGGTGCTACTAACCTACATACTACAACTGACTTCATGTATGAGCCGCTAGTAGTATTTAACGAAATGCACGGTAACACTCCAGTGTTCCGTCTAGCTGAAAACTTCAAGATGTCAGATGATCTGATGAGCGTTGTTTTCGACATTCGTAAGGGTGTTAAATGGTCAGACGGAGAAACTTTCTCTGCTGATGATGTTGTTTTTTCTTTCAACCTTGTAAAAGAGAAGCCAGAGCTTGACCAATCTGGTATCAACTCTTGGGTAACTTCTGTAGAAAAACTGAACGACAACCAAGTTAAGTTCACACTAACAGAAGCAAACTCAAACGTACCTTACGAGATTGCTAAAGTACCTGTAGTACCTAAGCACATCTGGAAAGACGTTAAAGATCCATCAACGTTTACCAATGAGAACCCGGTAGGTTCTGGTCCATTTACAGAAATCGATACGTTTACAGCGCAGCTATACATCCAGTGTGCAAACCCGAACTACTGGGATGCAGACAACCTAGATGTTGACTGTCTACGTGTTCCACAAATTGCGAACAACGACCAATTCCTAGGTAAAGTTGTAAACAGTGAAATGGACTGGACGTCTTCTTTCGTTCCAGATATCGATCGTACATACGCAGCAGCTAGCCCTAAACACCACTACTGGTACCCGCCAGCAGGTACACAGGCATTCATCGTTAACTTCAAGCACCCTGATGCTGCGAAGCATGAAGCATTGAGCAACGTTGACTTCCGTCGTGCTTTCTCTATGGCTCTTGACCGTCAAACTATCATCGACATCGCATTCTACGGTGGCGGTACTGTAAACGATTTCGCATCGGGTCTTGGCTACGCGTTTGAAGCTTGGTCTGATGAAAAAACTCATGACAAGTACAAAGGCTTCAACACTTACAACGCTGAAGGCGCGAAGAAGCTTCTTGCTGACGCTGGCTTCAAAGATGTAAACAAAGATGGTTTTGTTGACACTCCATCAGGCAAGTCTTTCGAACTAATGATTCAATCGCCAAACGGCTGGACTGACTTCAACAACACAGTTCAACTAGCGGTAGAACAGCTAAACGAAATCGGTATTAAAGCAAAAGCTCGTACACCTGACTTCTCTGTTTACAACCAAGCAATGCTTGAAGGTACATACGACGTAGCATACACAAACTACTTCCACGGTGCGGATCCATACACGTACTGGAACAGTGCTTACAACTCATCACTACAATCTGGTGATGGTATGCCTCGTTTCGCAATGCACTTCTACAAAAACGACAAGCTAGATGGTCTTCTAAACAGCTTCTACAAAACAGCTGATAAGAACGAGCAGCTAGACATTGCACACGGTATCCAGCAAATCATCGCTGCAGACCAAGTGACAATCCCTGTGATGTCTGGTGCTTACATGTACCAATACAACACAACTCGCTTCACTGGTTGGTGGAACGAAGAAAATCCAAAAGGCCGTCCAAACATTTGGGCTGGTATTCCAGAGCGTCTACTTCATGTACTGGACCTAAAACCAGTTAAATAAGTAATCGTTCAATCCTTGCGGCGTAACCTCTTACGCCGCTTATAAAAATCCCCACACTCTCAATTGAAAGTATGGCGCTAGTCGTCAGGGGATTTTTCGTTCCAAATTTCGCTAGGAGCGACCTGAATCCAGAAACAGGGAAACAATCTGGGTGAGTAAGGTGTGAGTTATGGGTTATTTTTTAAGACGTTTGTCATTTTATTTTGTCGCGCTATTAGTTGCTGCGACGTTAAACTTTATTATTCCAAGAGCAATGCCTGGTGACCCAGTTACCATGATGTTTGCGAACGCTTCTGTACAAGTTACTCCAGAGCGTATTGCTGCAATGAAAGAACTATTAGGCTTCGTTGATGGTGGCTACTTAGTTCAATACGTGGCGTACATGAAGAACATTCTTAGCTGGGAACTTGGTACATCAATTCAATTCTACCCACTTTCTGTAAACACACTGTTGGGTGGAGCATTCGGTTGGTCGCTTTTCTTAGCCGGCACCGCAGTTATTCTTTCTTTCTCGATTGGTTCAATCCTAGGTATTTTCGCAGCGTGGAAACGCGGCAGTAAGTACGATGCCTTCGTAACGCCAGGGATGCTGATTCTACAAGCCGTTCCTCAAGTTGTTATCGCGATGATTGCACTATTTACCTTTGCAATTGGCTTGAAGTGGTTCCCAACAGGGTATGCCTACACCGCTGGTACTATACCTGATTGGACAAGCTGGGCATTCATTAAAGATGTCGCTTACCACGCCTTCTTACCACTGTTCTGTGCTTCTGTTGTTCAAATTGGTGGCTTCCTAGTAAACATGCGTAACAACATGATCAACCTATTAGCCGAAGACTACATCACCATGGCGAAAGGCAAAGGCCTGAGCGAAAACCGAGTGGTATTCAACTACGCAGCTCGTAACGCGATGCTACCTAGTGTGACAGCCCTGTCAATGTCGCTAGGTATGGCAATCGGCGGTCAGTTAATTATCGAAATCATCTTTAACTACCCAGGTCTTGGCAGCGTACTTTTCAACGCAATTAACGCTCGTGACTACCAAGTACTGCAAGGTCAGCTGCTTATCATGACGCTATTCATGCTGTTCTTTAACCTAGTTGCAGACATGCTTTACGTTGTTCTTGACCCTCGTCTTCGTAAGGGTGGTAAATAATCATGAAAGACTTTTTAAAACTCATTTGGCGTAACCCGATGGCCCTAACAGGCGTCATCATCCTAAGTATTTTTATTCTTGGCGCGATTGCAGCTCCATTAATCACCAAACATGTACCAGACAAGCGTACAGGTAACCCACACGAATATCCTGGTTTCGTGGTGAAGTCTGCACAAACTAACCCTGATGGCTGGGTTGCTCAAAATCTAGCAGACGACCGTCGTACATTGATCATGTCTAAAAAGGCAGACCACGTACTAGGTACAACTCGTATGGGTCGTGACGTTTGGTCTCAAGTGGTATACGGCGCACGCGTATCTCTTGCTGTAGGTTTTGGTGCGGGTCTAACCGTATGTTTACTCGCAACTGTTATTGGTGTTTCTGCAGGTTACTTCGGTGGCCGTGTCGATGACGTTCTAACAGCCGCAATGAACATCATGCTGGTAATCCCTCAATACCCATTACTGTTCGTAGTAGCAGCCTTTATCGGTGAGGCAGGGCCACTCACCATAACCTTGGTTATCGGCTTTATGTCTTGGGCTTGGGGTGCCCGTGTTGTTCGCTCCCAAACCTTAGCACTGCGTGAAAAAGAGTTTGTAAAAGCCGCTGAAGTTTTGGGTGAATCTTCATTCCGCATCATCTTCGTAGAGATTCTACCAAACCTTATCTCTATCGTTGGCGCAAGCTTCATCGGTTCGGTGATGTACGCAATCATGATGGAAGCAACCATCTCGTTCCTAGGTCTTGGTGACCCGAACACAATCAGCTGGGGCATCATGCTTTACAACGTTCAAACCTCTTCATCAATGCTGATTGGCGCTTGGTGGGAACTGTTGGCTCCTTGTATCGCATTGACACTACTTGTAACTGGTCTTGCTCTACTTAACTTCGCGGTCGATGAAATTGCTAACCCGCAACTGCGTTCTCACAAAGGCATGAAGCGTTGGAAGAAACTAGCAGCTCAAGACAAAGAAGAACGTGAACCAGAACTACCACCACAAAATGCACTTTGGAGCGGAGATAAATAATCATGTCTGAACCACTAATTTCTATCCGCAACTTATGCGTGGATTACATCACAGAGTCTGGCGATGTTCGTGCGTGTAACAACGTAAGTTTCGACATCGCTCCAGGTGAAGTCTTCGGCCTAGCTGGTGAATCTGGCTGTGGTAAATCAACGGTCGCTTTCTCTCTTATGCGTCTTCATAAGCCGCCCGCTTACATCAGTGGTGGTGAGGTTATCTTCAACGGTGAGAACATCCTTGAATACAGTGATGACCGTATGCAGTCGTTCCGTTGGAGTGAGATGTCGATGGTATTCCAGAGCGCGATGAACGCACTCAACCCAGTACTACCGATGGAAGAGCAGTTCTGTGACGTAATCATGCGTCACACCAACATGACTCGTGAGCAAGCTAAACAACGTGCTGAAGGTCTACTTGAAATCGTAGATATTCACCCGAGCCGATTGAGTGATTACCCTCACCAATTCTCTGGCGGCATGCGTCAGCGCTTAGTTATCGCTATCGCGTTAGCACTGAATCCAAAGCTGATCATTATGGATGAGCCGACAACCGCACTTGATGTGGTTGTGCAACGCGAAATCCTACAAAAGATCTATGCACTGAAAGAAGAGTTTGGCTTCTCGATTCTGTTCATCACCCATGACTTGTCATTGATGGTCGAGTTCTCTGACCGCATCGGCATCATGTACTCAGGTGAGCTAATCGAAGTAGCTAACTCTCAAGATATTCTAGAAAACCCTTACCACCCTTACACCAAAGGGCTGGGAAGTTCTTTCCCTCCACTGACAGGGCCAAAGACAAAGTTAGCAGGTATTCCAGGTAACCCTCTGAACCTGTTAGAGATCCCTGAAGGGTGTCGTTTCCAAGCTCGTTGTGACCGTGTACATGAAAAGTGTACCAAGGTGCCAACCAAGCTGCGTTCTATCGACCCGGGACATTTGTCTAACTGCCACCTGTACGGTGACCCAATAGTACAAAGGAAGCTATAGCTTGCACGCTGACTCAGCGTGAATAACGAACAAGGCGGCTCGACCGCCTAAAAACAAGCAAAGCGAATAAGGATTCTGGAGACAATTATGAGCAAAGATTTCGGTCAATTATTGGTAGAAGGCAAGAATGTCGTAAAAGACTTCCCAATAAGCAGTACCACCATTCAAACCCCAATGATGCGTGCGATTAACGACGTGTCATTCAAGATGTACAAAAGCCGTGGCCTAGCAGTGGTTGGTGAGTCAGGTTCAGGCAAATCAACAACCGCAAAAATGATCGCAAAAATGTACGCACCTTCAGGCGGCACGATCGAATACAAAGGTCGTGATATCCAAGAGATCTCAAGCAGAAAAGATCTTATGCACTACCGTGAAGGCGTGCAGATGGTATGGCAAGACCCGTTTGGTTCATTGAACCCAACGCACAATATCTTCCACCACATTGCTCGACCACTGTTGATCCACAAGAAAGTATCTCCGGGCAACAAGAAAGAGCTAGAAGAACGTGTTTACGATCTTTTAGAGCAAGTGGGCCTGATCCCACCAAAAGAGACGGCGAAGAAGTACCCTCACCAACTGTCTGGCGGCCAACGTCAACGTGTCAACCTAGCCCGCAACATCGCGGTAGGTGCCGAAGTTGTACTAGCCGATGAGCCAACTTCAATGCTTGATGTATCGATTCGTGCCGGTGTTTTGAACCTGATGGAAGAGATGAAGTTCGAGAAGCAAATGTCTCTGCTTTACATCACTCACGATATCGCAACCGCTCGTTACATCGCTGAAGACCTTTCGGTGATGTACGTGGGACACATGGTGGAATGGGGCGATACCGATGACGTGATTGCTAACCCTCAGCACCCATACACCCAATTGCTTGTTTCGGCCGTTCCAGATCCTAAGAAGTCGATCCACGAGCAACTTGCAGGCAACAAAGGTGAGATTCCTCTGTGGACACCAGTATCAGCAGGCTGCCCATTTGCAGGCAGATGTACTCACGCAATGGATAAGTGCAAAGAGCAGCTACCAGGGGTTACGCAGCTCGCTGATAACCACTTTGTGCGCTGTTACCTACACGAAAGCTAAGCAATAAAACCCAAGTTAGGGTCTTCGGACCCTAACTATTTATATCCAAAACATTCAAGTACCTAGCCAATAGAAACTAGGACTGTCGGAGAATATTGATGCTGTTATTGACCAACCATATTGGCTATGAGTCCACAGGCCCGAAGCAAGCTATCCTACAAACTAAGAAAGCTCGCCTATCAAGCACTACGGCTCTACTCGTCTGTGCTGACAACCATATGACTGTCGGAAATTTTGATGTGGTTAAACAAGGCCGCGTAGCAAATTGGCATCAAGGGCAATTCTTCACTATTGATTTCAGTTCAGTCACTGAATCTGGTCGCTACTACCTACGTTTTGACAACCTGCGTTCAGAAGTATTTGAGATTGGTAGCAACTTATTAATGAACCACACGTTTTCTGATGTGCTTCATTACTTTAAGTCACAACGCTGTGGCGGTATTTTCGACAAAAAAGATCGACAAGCACAAATTCTAGGTACCGACCGATACGTCGATGTCCACGGAGGATGGTATGACGCATCAGGAGATGTCAGTAAGTATTTTAGCCACCTGTCTTATGGTAACTACCTAAACCCACAACAAATTCCAATGGTCGTTTGGAACATGCTAAAAAGTGTACGCTTGACTAGCCATAACCCAGACTTCCCAAAATTCTCCATGACTCGTTTAACTGAAGAGGCTCTGTTCGGTGCCGACTTCTTAGTGCGTATGCAAGACGCCGACGGATACTTCTATATGACGGTATTCGACAAATGGAGCAAAGATATCAATCAGCGCGACATCTGCGCTTATGCGACTCAAGAAGGCCATAAATCAACAGACTTACAAGCTGGCTACCGACAAGGTGCAGGTGTTGCTATTGCAGCACTGGCTGCTGCATCTGAGCTTGAAACCTCTGGCAGTTACTCTAGCAAAACCTACCTTGATACAGCTGCGAAAGGCTATTGGCACCTTAAAGAACACAACCTTCAATACCTAAACGATGGCGAAGAGAACATCATCGATGAGTATTGCGCCCTACTCGCAGCCAATGAGCTGTATCGCGTAACTCAAGACCAGCAATACCTAACAGAAGCAAGAACTTGGGCGACTCGTTTAATCTCTCGCCAACAGTCAGATAATTCATTTGAACACTTCTGGTCTGCAAATTCTGATGGCTCTCGCCCATACTTTCATGCAGCAGAAGCTGGCCTTCCGGTGATTGCGCTATGCGAATACATCGGCAATGAAACCGATGCCGAGCTAAAAGAAAAAGCTCGCTCGGTTGTTGAAAAAGCTTGTCAGTTCGAAATCAATATTACCGACAAAGTCATCAACCCATTCGGCTACCCAAGACAGTACGTTAAATCTGTCGATGGTGATAAACGTGATGCCTTCTTCGTCGCTCAACAGAACGAGACAGGTTACTGGTGGCAAGGTGAAAATGCTCGCCTTGGTTCACTCGCAACCATGGCTTACCTAGTTCAACCGCACATTAAGGATAATGACCTTCAACAGCGTCTAATCCAGCTTTCACAAAACAGCCTTGATTGGATCTTGGGCCTCAACCCATACCACATGTGCATGCTCGATGGTCACGGCCATAACAACCCAGACTACCTACCTCAGCTTGGGTTCTTCAATGCGAAAGGCGGTATCTGTAATGGCATCACAGCTGGTTTTGAAGATGAACAAGACATTGCGTTCAATCCACCAGCACAAAAAGATGACATGCTTCAAAACTGGCGCTGGGGTGAGCAATGGATCCCTCATGGTGCGTGGTTCTTATTAGCAACCGCTGCACAGTTCAACTTCTTAGCTCAGCGTAAGGAGCAATAATAATGACTCTTTACTACGTCGGTATTGATGGTGGTGGTACTTCTTGTCGTGCTCGTATTCGTGACGCTCAAGGCAAACTGATTGGTGAAGCGAAAAGTGGCAGTGGCAACATCCTTTTGGGTGTTGATGTTGCGATGAGCTCAATTATTGATGCCATCACAAAAGCGGCACAACAAGGGCAACTCAACTCAGACCATTTTTCAAATATGCATGTTGGCCTAGCGCTGGCTGGCGCTGAGCAAAAATCAGCATGGTTCGACTTCATGGCTCAACCACACCCTTTCGCAAGCATGACACTAAATACCGACGCTTATGGCGCTTGCATTGGTGCTCACAATGGCCAAGACGGCGCAATCATGATCGGTGGTACGGGTTCTTGCGGTATCTTCCTAAAAGACGGTGAGCAATATGTGGTTGGCGGTCGTGAATTTCCGATTTCAGATCAAGGCGGCGGCGCAGTCATGGGCTTACGTTTGATTCAACAAGTCTTGCTTGCAGAAGACGGTATTCGCAACAAAACCCCGCTGACTCTACATGTGATGAATCACTTTAATAATGATGTGGATGCCATTGTCGAATGGTCAAAAGGTGCTATTCCAAAGGATTACGGTCAATTCTCACCAGTTATTTTTCAACTCGCTAACGAAGGTGACGAACTGGCTATCGATATGCTCAAGCAAACCGCGGCTGATATCGAAATGTTTGTCTTAGCACTGCATCGAAAAGGCGCTGACAAGGTGTGCTTAATGGGAAGTATCGCTGAGCGTATTCTCAACTGGCTATCACCACCAGTACAACAATGGATCGTTAAACCTCAATTCGACGCTATTGAAGGCGCATTGATGTTTGCCGGAAAACCACAACACAACTTGTATCAACAGGCTTAGCAGGGAAGTTATATGAATTATCGCATCGACTTAGCTGTTCTTTCTGAACAAAAAAATAACTGCCGATTTGGCCTTACGGTACATAACTTAAGTGACCTCGACGTAAAAGATTGGTCTCTGCACTTTGCATTTGATCGTTTCATCCTTCCAGAGAGTTTATCGCAAGGAGAGCTGACTCAAGTTGGCAGCTTTTGCTCATTCACACCAAGTTCGTCAGTGTTAAAGGCCAACAACCATTACTACCTTGAATTCAGTATTCAAAGCGCACCATTCCGCTTCTATTCTGATGGCCTTAACGATGCCTTTATCCAGTCACATAATGATGGAGAAACATCGGTACTGCCTGTCGCGATATCACCCATAGTACTGGCTTCGCCATACCGTGAACGCAATCAAATACCTGAAGTTAACGCTGCTGAGATTGCATTGATTCCTCAGCCTAATCAGATCGAATTTCAGCAAGGTAGTTTCGCGCTAAGTAACTTCGCGCTAAATAACGACTGCAGAATTGAGGTTCAATCTCATCTTGCTGATAAGGCAGTCTCTTGGTTCCAGCAAGAGTTGCTCTCGACCTTTGAGCTGTCTCTTTCGACCGCGCTTTCAGCTGAACTTTCAAAAGACGAAAGCGGCAACATTCTATTTCGCAGCAACCCGACGTTAGATGAAGCCGAATACAAACTGACCATCACTGCACAACAGATTATTGCTGAATCAGGCAGCCAGTCGGGCTTTACACACGCTGTGGCAAGCTTGATTCAACTAGTTCAACAACTGGACGCAGAGAACTTCTCTCTACCATGTTGCAAGATAGCCGACCAACCGCGCTTTAAGTACCGCGGCATGATGTTGGACTGCGCTCGTCACTTCCACTCAGTAGAGCAAGTGAAGCGTTTAATCAATCAACTGGCGCACTACAAGTTCAACGTATTTCATTGGCACCTAACTGACGATGAAGGTTGGAGAATTGAGATAAAGAGCCTGCCACAGCTAACAGAAATTGGCGCTTGGCGTGGCCCTGATCATGCACTAGAGCCGCAATATACCCACATTGCGGAAAACTACGGCGGCTTCTACACGCAACAACAAATTCGTGAAGTCATTGAATATGCAGAGCAACGCAGCATCACGGTGATCCCAGAGATCGATATTCCGGGACACTGCCGTGCCGCAATCAAATCACTGCCTGACATGCTGGTAGAGCAAGCGGATACCACTCAATACAAGAGCATTCAGCACTACAACGACAATGTACTAAACCCAGGTTTGCCCGGTACTTACCAATTTCTAGATGCAGTTATTGAAGAAGTCGCAGAGCTATTCCCGAGCGAATTGATTCACATGGGTGCAGACGAAGTGCCACCCGGTGTGTGGACCAACAGCCCTGCTGCTCAAGCATTGATGAAAGAACACCAGTACCAAGACAGCAAAGACCTACAAGGCCACCTATTCCGCTATGCCGAAAACAAGCTTAAGCAACTCGGCAAACGCATGGTCGGCTGGGAAGAAGCACAGCACGGCGACAAAGTGAGTAAAGAGACCATCATCTACTCATGGCTCAGTGAAGAAGCGGCTGTCAATTGCGCTCGCCAAGGCTTTGATGTGGTGTTGCAACCTGCACAGTTTACCTATCTCGACATGACCCAAGATTATGCACCGGAAGAGCCGGGCGTAGATTGGGCTGCCGTTATCCCATTAGAACAAGCTTATACCTACGAAGCGCTTGCTGAGATATCCGACACCGACCCAATTCGTAAGCGGATCCGCGGAATTCAGTGTGCTCTATGGTGTGAGATCGTCACCAACCAAAAGCGTATGGATTACATGGTATTTCCAAGAATTAGCGCTTTAGCTGAAGGATGTTGGACACATAAAAACAACCGAAACTGGCTAGATTACCTGTCTCGCCTAAAGGGTCACTTGCCGCTACTCGACAGACTCAATGTTGACTATCGCAACCCTTGGAAAGCTCAATAAAACAAAACCAAAGCAACACTCACATCGAGCGCTTGCTAACTCAAATTAAGGTGCTCAGTCAGATAAGACTCAGCATCACTATTTAAAAATTAGCTGCATAGATGCAGTTTGTTAAAAAGGAAATGACAATGAAATACGGCTATTTCGATAACGACAATCGCGAATACGTCATCACTCGCCCTGATGTACCAGCACCTTGGACCAACTACCTAGGTACTGAAAAGTTTTGTACCGTGATTTCGCACAATGCGGGCGGTTACTCGTTCTACAACTCTCCGGAATACAACCGTGTTACTAAGTTCCGTCCAAACGGCACCTTTGACCGTCCTGGACACTATGTTTACTTGCGTGATGATGAGACGGGTGATTACTGGTCTATCTCTTGGCAACCAGTGGCCAAGAGCCTAGATGAAGCGAACTACGAGGTTCGTCACGGCCTGTCATACTCAAAGTTCAAATGTGAATACAGCGGCATTACCGCAACCAAAACGCTATTCGTACCTAAAGGCGAAGATGCAGAAGTTTGGGACGTTGTGCTAAAGAACAACACTGATAAGCCACGTACTATCAGCACCTTCTCATTTGTTGAGTTCTCGTTCAGCCACATCCAATCGGACAACCAGAACCACCAGATGTCTTTGTACTCTGCGGGCACGTCTTACCAAGAAGGTGTGTTGGAATACGACCTATACTACAACACTAACGACTTTGAAGGCTTCTACTACCTAGCGTCAACCTTCTCACCAGACAGCTACGATGGCCAACGTGACAACTTCCTTGGCATGTACCGTGATGAAGCTAATCCAATTGCGGTTGAAAACGGTCAGTGTTCGAACAGCGCTCAAACCTGTTACAACCACTGTGGTTCTCTGCACAAGCAATTTACCATTCAACCGGGTGAAGAAGTTCGCTTTGCGTACGTACTAGGTATAGGTAAAGGCAACGGGGAACGCCTACGCGAGAAGTACCAAGATACAGCAAACGTTGATGCGGCTTTCCAAGGCATCAAAGATCACTGGGACGAGCGTTGCAACAAGTTCCAAGTTAAGTCTCCAAACGAAGGCTTAGACACCATGATCAACACTTGGACACTGTACCAAGCAGAAACCTGTGTAGTTTGGTCACGCTTTGCATCATTCATTGAAGTTGGGGGGCGTACTGGTCTTGGCTACCGTGATACTGCGCAAGATGCGATTTCAGTACCTCATGCCAACCCACAAATGACCAAGAAACGTATTATCGACCTGCTTCGTGGCCAAGTAAAAGCGGGCTACGGTCTACACCTATTCGATCCAGACTGGTTCGATCCAGAGAAAGCAGACGTTGAGCCTTCAAAATCACCAACTGTTGTTCCAACACCGTCAGATGACGACAAGATCCACGGCATTGAAGATACTTGTTCTGATGATCACTTGTGGATCGTTCCGACCATCATCAAATATGTGATGGAAACCGGTGAACATGACTTCTTTGATGAAGTAATTCCATACGCAGACGGAGGTGAAGCGACTGTCTACGAACACATGAAAGCGGCACTGAACTTCTCTGCAGAATACGTGGGGCAAACTGGTATTTGTAAAGGTCTACGTGCTGACTGGAATGACTGTTTGAACCTAGGTGGCGGTGAATCTTCAATGGTGTCATTCCTACACTTCTGGGCGCTACAAGAATTTTTAGACCTTGCTAAGTTCCGCAATAACGATGCTGATGTTGCTAAATACACAGAAATGGCAGCGAACGTACGCGAAGCGTGTGAAACTCACCTTTGGGATGACGAGGGTGGTTGGTACATCCGTGGCCTGACTAAAAATGGCGACAAGATCGGTACTGCACAACAAGCTGAAGGCCGTGTACACCTTGAGTCAAACACGCTCGCAGTTCTGTCTGGTGCCGTTTCTCAAGAGCGCGGTGAGAAAGCGATGGACGCAGTAGATGAGAACCTATTCTCTGAATACGGCTTACACCTAAACTCCCCTTCATTTGCAACACCAAACGATGACATCGGTTTCGTGACTCGCGTTTACCAAGGCGTAAAAGAGAATGGCGCAATCTTCTCTCACCCGAATCCATGGGCTTGGGTAGCAGAAGCGAAACTTGGCCGTGGTGACCGTGCGATGAAATTCTACGATGCACTTAACCCGTATAACCAAAACGACATGATTGAAACACGTTACGCAGAACCATACTCGTACGTGCAGTTCATCATGGGTAAAGACCACCAAGACCACGGCCGCGCAAACCACCCTTGGTTAACCGGTACCTCTGGTTGGGCTTACTTTGCGGTAACCAACTTCATTCTTGGTGTTCGTACTGGCTTTGAAGGATTAACGGTTGATCCATGTATCCCAACAGATTGGCCAGAGTTCGAGGTTACTCGTCAATGGCGTGGCGCAACTTACAACATCACAGTGCAAAACCCGAATGCAGTAAGCAAAGGCGTTGCTTCTATCACTATCAATGGTGAGTCAGTTGAAGGTGCAATCCCAGTACAAGCAGAAGGCAGTGAGAACGATGTTGTCGTTGTTCTAGGCTAGTCACTCAATTTAACGAACAGCTCTTGTCTCAAGTCTTTACAGGCTTGAGACAATGAGACTAAAAGGATTTTCTAATGATTAAATTTGGTACAGGTGGCTGGCGCGCTTTCATTGGTGAGGAGTTCACTAGAGAAAACGTCCGTTTGGTAGCGCAAGCGCTCGCTAACATCATCAACAACGAAGATGCTGCAAAGAACGGATTTGTGATCGGCTATGACCGTCGCTTCCTTTCAGATAAAGCGGCATGCTGGTTTGCAGAAGTACTTGCAGCGAACAACATCAAAGTAAGCTTCATTGATAAATTCGTTCCAACACCTATCGTGATGTTCCAAGCAAAAGAGATGGGGTGTACCTACTCGGCATGTATTACCGCATCTCACAACCCAGCGGATTACAACGGTATAAAGGTGTTCATTGAAGGTGGTCGTGATGCTGACGAGATCATCACTGAGAAGATCGAGCAGCAAATCGCAACTCTAACCAACGAAGACGTTATCCGTGTCGACTTTGAACAAGCGTTGAACGACAAAGAGATCGAGATCATCAATCCAATGAACGACTTTGTTGATTCGATCATTAACTTCATCGATATCGAGTCGATCAAGAAAGCGAATCTGCGCGTACTGATTGACCCTATGTTTGGTGTCGCGAAAAACGCGTTGCAAACCGTTCTGATTAACGGTCGCTGTGATGTCGACGTGATCAACGATGGCAAAAACCCAGATTTTGGTGGCTTGATGCCATCGCCAAATGCCGCAACACTGTATCGCTTAAAGCACTTAGTAGCCGCAGAAGGTTATGACATTGGTATTGGTACTGATGGTGATGCCGACCGTTTGGGTATCATCGATGAGAAGGGTCACTTCATCCATCCTAACGAAGTGCTATTGCTGCTTTACTACTATTTATTGGAATACAAAGGCTGGAAAGGTTCTGTCGTACGCAACATCGCAACCACACACCTACTCGACAAAGTGGCGGCGGATCACGGCGAGAAAAGCTTTGAGGTTCCGGTAGGCTTTAAACATATCAGCTCGCAAATGGAAGCCGATGACTCACTGATTGGTGGCGAAAGCTCAGGCGGTTTAACCATTCGTGGTCACATCAAAGGCAAAGATGGTGTCTTCGCGTCAAGCCTACTGGTTGAGATGATCAGCGTAACAGGTAAGAAATTGTCTGAGCTGCTTGATGAAATCTACTCTAAATATGGCTATGCCTACACCGCTGAAGGCGATTGTAAGTTTAAGCCTTCGGAGAAGGAAACTCTCTACACTAAGATCTACGTAGAGAAACAACTGCCTGAATTTGAATACGAAATTGAAAAAGTCAGCTATGAAGATGGTGCTAAGGTGTACTTCAAGAATGGCGGCTGGGTGATTGCTCGTTTCTCAGGAACAGAGCCGTTACTACGAATCTTCGCAGAAATGGAAGACAAAGACACTGCAGAACGTGTTCTTCAAAAAGTGAAAGACTTCCTCTCTCTATAGGCTTATAGAGTGCAGCAGTTTTGGATGGGACTTAACAAATCACTGCCTTGTTAAAGCCTATAAGTGAAGAACTCTTGCCCAGTACTTTGATTAAAGTGCTGGGCTTTTTTATCGCGATTCTTGTAACGATTAGTATCGCGTTATATCTCTTTAAAAAGCCAATACGCCTTTGGTATCCACTTTTACGTTGACCGGCATACCCACTTCAAGTGCTTCTGACGAGGTTGCTAATAACTTCTGACCATGCGCTTCGATTACATAACGACAGTGATCACCCATAAATTGCTGTTCTAGCACCGAAATAGCACTATCTTGCTCGTAACTTGCTTGGATATGCTGGGGCCTTAGCAGAAGCTCACATGTATTGCCGAACTCAATCTCCGTTTGCGGTTTGGCTTCAACCATACCCAAACTGGTTTCAAATTCATGCTCCGAAATACGCTGTGCCTTTAAGTAGCTACCGCCACCCAAGAAATCAGCAACGAACTTACTCGAAGGGTGGAAATACAACTCAGATGCCGAACCATACTGTTCAATCACACCATGGTTCATCACAGCCATCTTATCTGCAAAAGCAAATGCCTCTTCGCGACTGTGAGTCACAAAAATAGCGGTCACACCCTGCTTCTTAAAGATCTTACGAATTTGAGAAATCAGCTCATGACGAACTTGAGTGTCAATGTTCGAGAATGGTTCATCTAACAGCAGTAAGTCAGGCTTGTATGCCAAAGATCGGGCAATCGCAACACGCTGCTGTTGACCACCAGAAAGTTGATGCGGGTATCGTTCACCATACTCATCTAAATGAACCAACTCTAACATCTCTTGAACTTTCTCTTTCTTTTGCTGCTCTGAGAGTTCTTTTAGTCCAAAGCCAACGTTCTGGTTGACCGTCAAGTGAGGGAACAGAGCGTAGTCTTGGAAAATCATACCGATATTTCGTTGCTCCGGTGGCAACCAATTATCGCCATCATCGATGGTTTGACAGTTTAAACTCATCACACCGCTACTCAATGGAAGTAAGCCCGCAATCGCCTTCAGTAAGGTCGTTTTACCGCAGCCACTCGCACCAAGAAGACAAACAATTTCACCATGCTCAACTTCTAACGAGAGCGCTTCCAAAATGGTTTGCGACTCATACTTACAAGTCAGATCTTTAATTGATAATGCACAACTCATTAGTTTTTCTGCTCCAAGGAACGGTTTACGATGATTAGAGGAATTAAACCCACCAACACCAATAATACAGCAGGCATCGCCGCCAATTCTAGGTGCTCATCTGAGGCATAGTTATAAACATAAGTCGCCAATGTTTCGAAGTTGAAAGGACGCAGCAGCAAGGCCGCATTCAACTCTTTCATTGATTCGATAAACACCAGTAAGCCAGCGATCAATGCGCCACGTTTAATCAAAGGTAAATGAACACGGCGTAACATCTGATTGGTATTGCAACCCATGGTTTTTGAGGCCATATCCAATGAAGGGGATACTTTACTCAAGCTGCTTTCAATACTGCCAATTGCCACTGCAGAGAAACGTACGACCATGGCAAAAATTAGCGCGAACATGGAGCCAGAGAAGATCAAACCAGGTCGCCCCCACTCCATCACTTTCGCAATGTCATTAACCAAGTGATCCATGAACAAAACAGGTACCATCACCCCAATCGCTAACACGGTGCCTGGAACGGCATAGCCCATCGAAGCGAGACGCATATAAGCCTGATTTTTCTTACTCGGACTAACGCGTTGATTAAAGTTAACAATCATCGCGATAATCACGCCAATAATCGCAGCAGCTACCGAAACGTAAAGGCTGTTGATGGCATACTCTCTGAATTCAGGGGTCCAGCTTTGAGCAAAATATTTGTAGGCGTAAATAATGAGCTGGCCAAGAGGGAATAAGAACGCAACGCAAACTAATCCCCAGCACCAGAATAGTGCCAGCCATTTTTTCCAACCAGAAAGGTCGTAACGAAAATCTTCGCGGCTGCTGAACTGATTCTGGAATAGCTTCTGCTTACGGCGACTGTATCGCTCTGAGCTCAACAGTAGGATCACGATAACCAGCATGATTGCCGATATTTTCGCAGCTGCCGTTAAGCTTGAGTAGCCTAGCCAAGTATCATAAACCGCAGTCGTTAAAGTATTTACCGCAAAGTAACTCACGGTACCAAAGTCACCGATGGTCTCCATAGCAACAAGCGATAAACCGACCGCCATTGATGGACGAACAAGTGGTAAGGAGATACGACGGAAGCTTTCCCAAGGCGAGCATTTTAGCAAACGAGCAGATTGTAATAAGGAGACGTTTTGCTCCATAAATGCCGCGCGGCACAGCAAATAAACATAAGGATAGAGAACGAGAGACAGAACAATAATAGCGCCGGATAAGGTTCTAATATCTGGGAACCAATACTCACCGGGTCCCCACCCAGTAAGATCTCGCAGTAGAACCTGAACAGGGCCGGCAAAGTCGAACCAATCGGTAAAGATATAGCCAACAATATAGCCTGGCATTGCTAATGGCAGGACGAGTGCCCACTGCAAAACCCGCTCTCCCGGAACACGGCACATTGCCATAACCCAAGCCGACGGAATACCAAAAACTAAAGACAGGAACATGGTTCCTATGACTAAAACCACCGTATTGTAGGCATAGGTAGGCATCACTGTGGACATCAGATGAGAAAATAGCTCATCTGTTTCTCCAACAGCCGTCGTAAAAATCGCTAAGATCGGTAAGACCAGTAATACAGCAATAATGCCGCTACTGGTGTTCCATAAATAATTCTTTTCTTTCATCGCCTAACTACAACGAGGCTTAATGAAACACAAATGCATTTGCAAATACATCTCATATCCTTTTAATGGTGGGGTTATTTATACCCATATACTCTAATGACTTCAAGGTGAGATGCTAATAACTCAAGGGATCAACGGGGTGCTTTGTATCAAAAAGTGATTTTCCAATAACAAACAACCCCAAGTAGCCAAAATGGCGACTTGAGGTTGTCATTTTACTTAGGCCGAAGCCTACCGTAATAAATTATAGATCGAACTTAACTTCGTCTAATAGCTTGATTGCAGCCGCGTGGTGGTTTGCAATTTCGTCTAGAGAAATAGTATCCGCTTTGAACTCGCCCCATGAAGCAACAAGCTCAGAAGGTTTAACGTCTGCTTTCACTGGGTATTCGTAGTTCACTTCTGCGTACATGCTTTGTGCTGTGTCACCAGATAGGAATTCCATCAGCTTAACGGCATTCTCTTCATTTGGAGAGTATTTAGCCATTGCCATACCAGAGATGTTTACGTGAGTACCTGTAGTCTCTTGGTTAGGGAAGTTAATGTAAACAGAGTCAGCCCAAGCTTTTTGCTCTTTATCATTAACCATCTTACCTAGGTAGTAGCTGTTACCAAGAGCAACATCACATAGACCTTCTTTAATCGCTTTAACTTGCGCGCGGTCGTTACCTTGAGGCTTACGTGCTAGGTTTGCTTTTACGCCTTCTAGCCATTCTTTCGTTTCAGCTTCACCTTTGTGAGCAATCATCGAAGATACTAGAGAAACATTGTATGGGTGCTTACCACTACGAGTACATATTTTGCCTTTAAATTCAGGCTTAGTTAGATCTTCGTAAGTGAACTCTTCACCTAGACGACCAACACGGTCACGTGAAGAATAAACGCTACGTGTACGAGTTGTTAGAGCGAACCACTCGTTATCTGTATCTTGGTATTGAGCTGGGATGTTCTTTTCAAGTACATCGCTCTCTACAGATTGAACTAGACCTTGTTTAGTTAATTCAGATAGACGGCTGATATCTACAGTTAAGACAACGTCAGCTGGGCTGTATTCACCCTCTTGAGCTAACTTCTCTGCTAAACCTTTTTTAGCAAACTTAACGTTTACTTTAATACCAGTCTCTTTTGTGAACTCTTTGAACATTGGCTCAACAAGGAAAGGTTGACGGTAAGAGTATACGTTTACTTCTTCCGCAGCCATTGCTGTCGGGGCAATTACACCACACGCTAGAGCTGAAAGTGTTAGCAGTTTCTTCATTGTAAAATCCTTCATATCGAAATGATAATGTCTATCAGTTGCGTTATTATATTCATCATTAACATAATTACAATGACGACCAACAAAAAATCCGTCTACTCAGACCATTCAAACTCTCACTTTTGTAACAAACCATTTCAACTTTGTGTCTTGTCGTTCCCCTTAAACAATGAGCCTAACTTCAACGTTCGTGTTTATATATTGTGCAACCGTAAATACAACAAAGCCCCGCAACAAGAGTTGCGGGGCTTTCTTTGTCCAACCTAACCCATTCAGATTAGGCGACGACTGTTGATTATTTTACTGATACAAACTCAGGGTAAGCGCCGACACCACAATCGTGCATGTCCATACCTTCAAGTTCTTCATCTTCCGTTACTCGGATACCGATTGTTGCTTTAAGCACCGCCCATACTGCTAGGCTAGCACAGAATACCCATGCAAAGATGACTGCTGCACCCATTAGCTGAGCACCAAACGTTGCATCAGCGTTGCTTAGTGGCACAGCCATTAGACCGAAGAAACCACATACACCGTGTACAGAGATAGCACCTACTGGATCATCAATCTTAGCTTTGTCTAGAGCGATGATGCTGAATACAACCAATGCACCAGATACCGAACCAATCGCTACAGCAAATAGAGGTGATGGTGATAGAGGGTCTGCAGTGATTGCTACTAGGCCAGCTAACGCGCCGTTAAGAATCATTGTTAGGTCTGCTTTACCCCAAGTTGTTTTACATACTAGTAGTGCTGCAATTGCGCCTGCTGCTGCTGCTGCGTTGGTGTTAAGGAAGATTTGACCTACTGCTGTTGCGTTCTCAAAATCCGAAACCATCAGTTGAGAACCGCCGTTGAAACCGAACCAACCGAACCAAAGGATAAATGTACCTAGCGTTGCAAGTGGCATGTTTGAACCAGGAATCGGGTAGATTTCACCGTTCTTACCGTATTTACCTTTACGAGCACCGAGTAGTAGAACACCAGCTAACGCTGCTGCTGCACCAGCCATGTGTACGATACCTGAACCTGCGAAGTCACTGAAACCCGCTTCTGATAGGAAACCACCGCCCCAAGTCCAATAACCTTCAACAGGGTAAATGAACGCTGTTAGTACTACAGAGAAGATTAGGAATGACCAAAGCTTCATACGCTCAGCAACCGCACCAGATACTACAGACATTGCTGTTGCAACGAATACTACCTGGAAGAAGAAGTCTGATTCTAGAGAGTGATCTGCGCCTTCACCTTGTGTACCAATTAGAGTACCAAATGATGGCAACCAACCGCCTTCACCGTTGTCGACATACATGATGTTGTAACCAACCACTAAGAAAGCTGTACAAGCAATTGCGTACAAACAGATGTTCTTAGTTAAAATTTCTGTGGTGTTCTTTGAACGAACTAGGCCAGCTTCTAACATCGCGAAGCCTGCTGCCATCCACATTACCAACGCACCTGAAATGAGGAAGAAAAAAGTGTCTAGTGCGTAACGTAGTTCCGTTACTGTTGTTGTAAGTTCCATATTAAAGTCTCCAGTCCTTGTAATTCTTTAAAGTGCTTCAGCATCCATTTCACCAGTACGAATTCGTACGGCTTGGCTTAGGTCATACACAAAAATTTTGCCGTCGCCGATTTTTCCGGTGTGTGCCGCTTGGCTAATCGCTTCAACAACTCGGTCAACATTCTCAGCTTGGGTAGCAATCTCTAGCTTCACCTTTGGTAGGAAATCCACTTGGTACTCTGCACCACGATACAATTCAGTGTGTCCCTTCTGACGACCAAAGCCTTTCACTTCAGAAACAGTCATACCTTCAATACCCACATCAGAGAGCGCTTCGCGTACATCGTCTAATTTGAATGGCTTAACAATGGCATTTATTAATTTCATATTCGTTCCTTAAATTCTTACTTAATCCGTTAATTCTCTTATTACAATCCAAGTAGCGTGCCAAAAAGTTAAGTGCTTGATTTTAAATAAGATGAAGATAATAAGGTCGTAATAACGAAAAAGGCCGCACCAACATGGTGCAGCCTTTTCACTATCTTAATGCGCGATGCTCTTATTGCTCCAGTTTTGGGCAACGGAGCCTTCAAAGCTCTGAATGACTAACAAATAGGTCTTAGGACTAGTAACCTAAAAAATCCATCCAGCGTTCGATTAGCAGTTCGAAATCGTCGATTCCACAGCTTGCTTGGCTTTCACAGTTATAGAAGTCGAACTCACTGCCCTCTTCCATCTCTTGCTCATGCGCTAACACGTTTTCTTGAATCGTTACTTCGTCTTCATTAATCGCAAGGCTAATCTCTTTGCCAAGCAACGTCACTTCATTGCTCAAGTCCTGTCGAGATTGCTCAATCAACGCCATCACATGATCTAATTTTTGCTTATCTTTACCGATCTCTTCTTGAAGCCAACGGCCAACAATCTCATGGCCCATGCTGCATTTCACATAGTATTCACCCATTAGAGTGTTTCTAGTAAATTCAAACTCCATAACTCAACCTATACTGCATTAATACTCAAGCGATACTATTTCTGAGTATACCATTGTCTTGTCAGAAACGAGCGTATTGACGAATTTATCGTTACGATCCAACCTACACAGTCAATGAAGAGGAGGGCTCTATGCAGTTGAACGAAATGATTGCCAAACAAATTGTCGAACGAACCATGAAGATCATCCCACACTCGATTAATGTGATGGATAATAAAGGTCGCATTATTGGATCCAGTGATCCTACTCGCTTATACCAAAAACATGAAGGAGCGGTACTTGCCATCACCGAATCACGAGTCGTTAATATTGACGAAGCCACTGCCGAACACCTAAAAGGGGTTAAGCCTGGAGTTAATTTACCGATTCTATTTCAGGATAATGTCATTGGGGCGATTGGGGTTTCTGGGACACTGCAGCAAGTTCATCATTTTGGTGAGCTGGTGAAGATGACCGCTGAGCTTATTGTTGAACAAGCTGTACTTATGTCTCAAGTAGAATGGAATAAGAGGCATCGTGAAGAATTGGTATTGCAATTAATCCGAGGTAGCACGCTTAATGACATGCAACTGCAATCCATCGCACAGCGTCTGGATCTCGACCTTGCACAACCGCGGATTGCCGCCATCGTCAAGGTGTTACCGATAGGAGACACTGCGCCTTCATTGGAAAACTTACAGCAATTAGTACATTTACTTGAATATCCCGAGCGCGATAATTTAGTCGGTATCTTGTCTGTTTCACAAAACGAAGTGGTGGTACTCAAGCCTATAACCCTGATAGGGAACAGCTGGTCCAAGGATGCAGAAGCCAAGCGCGTGAAATTGCTACTCAAAAGAATAAAGAAAGAAGCTAAGTTTCAAATCAAGATTGCGCTTGGGGATTACTTTACCGGACTTTCTGGTTTAGCACGCTCATATGATACCGCTGAGCTCACTATGCGCAGTGTCGGTAACCGCCCCGGAGACATGTTTTTCTATCAAGACTATCGACTGCCGGCCATTATGAGTAGCCTGTTACAAGATCCATGGATTCGTGAGCAACTGGAGCAGTCTTACCTACATCTTCAACAACAGGACAGTAAAGGGATACTGATCAAAACTTTGAAGACATATTTAAAGCAGAACTGTGATTCAGCTCTCACCTGTAACGAACTACATATCCATCGCAATACGCTACGCTATCGAACAGACAAGATAAACCAAATAACATCATTAAATATCAACAATATAGACGATCTATTTCAACTCTACATTGCAATAAATCTATTCCACTGGTCGAGCTAAAAAATGTGCAACCGCACAATTTAAAAGGACCGATTTGAGCACTTATTTGTAGAGAATGACAAAGACTTACCAACCCTATATCTTTATATTTGCCGAAAATGACACATCGTTATCTGGGAAATAGAACATGATTGAAGTTTCAACTCTTGGCGCACTTTCAGCATTGATTGTTGCTATCGCGCTCATTCTTAAAAAAGTGCCACCCACCTACGGCATGATCATCGGTGCTTTGGTTGGCGGCGTGGTTGGCGGCGTTTCTCTCACCGAAACCGTTGAGTTAATGATAGGTGGTGCCCAAGGGATCGTCACTTCAGTGATGCGAATTCTCGCCGCTGGTGTGTTGGCCGGCGTACTAATTGAATCAGGGGCGGCTACCTCGATTGCAGAATCCATCATCAAAAAAGTAGGCGAAACTCGCGCCTTACTTGCTCTTGCCATTGCGACCATGATTTTAACCGCTGTTGGCGTTTTCGTTGATGTGGCCGTTATCACGGTTTCTCCTATTGCACTGGCTATTGCTCGCCGCGCAGACCTTTCTAAAACCGCGATCCTTTTGGCGATGGTGGGCGGCGGTAAAGCAGGTAATGTCATGTCGCCTAACCCAAATGCCATTGCGGCGGCTGATGCGTTCAATGTTCCGTTAACCTCTGTGATGGCTGCAGGCGTGATTCCGGGTCTATTTGGGCTGCTTTTCGCCTACTTCTTGGCAAAGCGCCTCGTCAATAAAGGTTCAAAAGTAGCGGAAAGTGAAGTGGTCAAAGCGGATCAAAGTTCACTGCCAAGCTTTTCTTCTTCAATCGTTGCACCGTTAGTGGCTATTGCCCTACTCGCGCTGCGACCACTCGCTGATATCAATGTTGATCCTCTAATTGCATTACCCTTGGGTGGATTGCTGGGTGCACTGGCTATGGGTCGCTTCAAACAAGCCAATAGCTTTGCGGTTTCAGGCTTGTCACGTATGGCACCGGTTGCTGTAATGCTACTGGGCACAGGAACCATTGCAGGCATCATTGCTAACTCAGGACTAAAAGCTGATCTGATTGAAGTGCTGACGATGTCTGGGCTGCCTTCTTACTTACTTGCTCCGTTTTCTGGCGCACTGATGGCACTATCAACCGCATCGACAACTGCCGGAACAGTAGTGGCATCGAATGTATTTGCCAGCACCATTCTTGAGCTAGGTGTTCCAGCTCTCGCAGGCGCAGCAATGATCCACTCTGGTGCGACAGTACTTGACCATATGCCACATGGTAGCTTCTTCCATGCCACGGGTGGTGCGGTACATATGAGTATTCATGAACGTCTAAAACTCATCCCTTATGAGTCAGCGGTCGGTCTTGTTATCGCCTTCGTCTCAGTAATGATCTTCGGTGTATTTGGTCTGTTTGTTTAAGTTTAAAGGTATCAAAATGAAAATTGTAATTGCTCCTGACTCATATAAAGAAAGCCTATCAGCAATGGGCGTTGCTCAAGCGATTGAAGATGGCTTTAAACAGCTAATACCAAACGCCGAATACGTAAAATTACCAATGGCTGATGGTGGTGAAGGCACAGTACAATCTCTGGTGGATGCGACCAATGGCTCTATCATCCAACATCCAGTGATTGGTCCATTAGGTGAAATTGTCGAAGGCTTCTACGGTATGTTCGGTGACGGTAAAACTGCCATTATTGAAATGGCGGCCGCTTCCGGCCTAGATTTAGTCTCTCCAGAACAACGTAATCCACTAAAAACCACTACCTATGGTACGGGTGAGTTGATCAAAGCCGTATTAGATAAAGGTGTTGAGCATATTATTATTGGCATTGGTGGTAGTGCGACCAATGATGGTGGCTTAGGAATGGCTCAAGCGCTAGGCATTCGTATGCTAGATGCAGAGGGTCACGAGCTGGTGTTTGGTGGTGGTGAACTGTCAAAACTGACAACCATTGATCTCACCAACCTCGACCCACGCCTACAAAACGTACGCTTAGAGGTCGCTTGTGATGTCGATAATCCATTATGCGGACCAAAAGGGGCATCACAGGTATTCGGTCCGCAAAAAGGCGCAACACCAGAAATGGTTGAGCTGTTAGATGCTAACCTTGCTCATTATGCCAGTATCATGAAAAACCAGTTAGGCGTCGATGTCATTGATCTCCCTGGTGCTGGCGCGGCAGGCGGTCTAGGCGCGGCACTTGTTGGCCTGTTAAATGCGGAGCTTCGCCCTGGTATTAACATCGTAATGGACGCCGTCAATTTAGATGAAATAGTCTCAGATGCTGATCTTGTGATTACAGGAGAGGGGCGCATTGATAGCCAAACCATTCATGGCAAAACACCGATTGGTGTCGCTCGCACAGCCAAAAAACATAAACTGCCTGTCATCGGTATTGCCGGCTGTCTAGCCAGTGATTGTGGTGTGGTTCATGAGCATGGTATCGACGCGGTATTTGCGGTAGTGAACCGTTCAGTAGACTTGCCGACAGCTTTGGCTGAAGCGGCTGAAAATATTGAACTTACTGCTCGCAATGTTGCAGCAATGTATACGATTAAGCACTAATCGAGCTCTCTGTAAGCTAAAAGCAATTTTCGCTGTATGCTAAAAGCAATTAAGGCCGCTATTCACAGCGGCCTTAATTATATTTACAACAAAATCAGACGTTACGCAGGCTCTTGGAAGATAACCGTGTCTGCTTTTTCCGTGTACTGACCCATTTTATGGAAGTTCAGGTAACGGTATGTATCAGCAGCCGTTGCATTAATCTTCTCAGCGTACTCTAAGTACTCTTCTTTCGTTGGGATGCGACCTAGAATCGCGCCAACAGCAGAAAGCTCAGCAGAAGCCAGATAAACGTTCGCGCCATTACCTAAGCGGTTCGGGAAGTTACGCGTTGACGTCGACATAACCGTCGAAGCATCAGCAACACGAGCTTGGTTACCCATACATAGTGAACAGCCAGGAGTTTCGATACGTACCCCAGCACGACCGAAGATGCCGTAGTAGCCTTCTTCTGTCAGTTGGTCTTTATCCATCTTCGTTGGCGGAGCCACCCATAGGCGAGTATTTAGCGAGCCGTTAAACTCTTCTAGCATCTTACCTGCAGCACGGAAGTGACCGATGTTGGTCATACAAGAACCGATGAACACTTCTTGAATCTCAGTACCTTGAACGTCCGAAAGAAGACGAGCATCATCTGGATCGTTTGGTGCACATAGGATTGGTTGATCGATGTCAGCAAGATCAATCTCGATAACGTGCGCGTATTCCGCATCTGAATCAGCAGATAGCAACTCAGGGTTCTCTAGCCACTCTTCCATTGCTGTAATACGACGCTCAATCGTACGAACATCACCGTAACCTTCAGCGATCATCCACTTCAGCATCACGATGTTCGAGTTCAAGTACTCAGAGATAGACTCTTCAGAAAGCTTAACGGTACAACCTGCAGCAGAACGCTCAGCAGATGCATCAGAAAGCTCAAATGCTTGCTCAACAGATAAGTGCTCAACACCTTCAATTTCTAGTACACGACCAGAGAATTCGTTGATCTTACCGGCTTTCTCTACCGTTAGTAGGCCTTGCTTGATGCCGTAAAGAGGAATGGCATGTACTAGGTCACGTAGCGTGATACCCGGTTGCATTTCACCTTTAAAGCGAACCAAGATAGATTCAGGCATATCAAGAGGCATAACGCCTGTTGCTGCAGCAAATGCTACCAAGCCAGAACCCGCAGGGAATGAAATACCTAGAGGGAAACGAGTATGCGAGTCACCACCTGTACCTACAGTATCAGGAAGAAGCATACGGTTTAGCCATGAGTGGATAACGCCATCACCCGGACGAAGTGAAACACCCGCACGATTCATGATGAAATCAGGTAGCGTATGGTGAGTGTTTACATCGACTGGTTTAGGGTATGCCGATGTGTGACAGAAAGACTGCATTACAAGGTCTGCAGAGAAACCAAGACACGCCAGATCTTTAAGCTCATCACGAGTCATAGGACCGGTCGTATCTTGAGAACCGACTGTCGTCATTTTAGGTTCACAGTACTGACCAGCACGAACACCTTCAACGCCACATGCTTTACCAACCATCTTCTGAGCTAGCGTGTAGCCTTTATCAGATGCAGATGGATCGATTGGTTTAGCAAACAGATCCGTTTCAGCTAGACCTAGAGCGTCACGAGCACGACCCGTTAGACCACGACCGATGATCAGTGGAATACGGCCACCAGCACGCACTTCATCAAGAAGTACTTTGCTTAGCTCAAAGTTTGAAATCACAGAACCGTTCTTGTGAACAACACCTTCGTACGGGTAGATATCAATGATATCGCCCATGTTCATGTCTTGTACGTTCAGTTCAATGGGTAGTGCGCCTGAATCTTCCATTGTGTTGTAGAAGATTGGTGCAATTTTACCACCAAGACAAACACCGCCAGTACGCTTGTTTGGTACGAATGGGATATCTTCACCCATGAACCAAAGTACTGAGTTTGTTGCCGATTTACGTGAAGAACCTGTACCAACAACATCACCAACGTAAGCCAGTGGAATGCCATCTTTTTGCATTTCTTCAATTTGTTTGATTGGACCAACGCTACCCTGTTCATCAGGAGTAATGCCATCACGTTCCATCTTCAGCATCGCTTTCGCGTGTACTGGGATGTCAGGACGTGACCATGCATCAGGCGCTGGAGATAGGTCATCGGTGTTCGTTTCACCAGTGACTTTAAATACTTTTACTGTGATTTTTTCTGCTACTTTATCTTTCGCTGTAAACCATTCAGCATCAGCCCAAGATTGAAGTACTTGTTGTGCAGCAGCATTGCCAGCTTTCGCTTTCTCTTCTACGTCATAGAACGCATCGAACATCAGTAGAGTATGAGATAGCGCTTTAACAGCGATTGGAGCAAGCTCAGCATCGTCTAGTAGAGATACTAGAGATTCGATGTTGTAACCGCCTTGCATGGTACCAAGCAGTTCTGCAGCTTTTGCTTTGCTTACTAGTGGCGAAGCTACTTCACCTTTAGTGATAGCCGTAAGGAAGCCAGCTTTTACGTAAGCAGCTTCATCTACACCCGGTGGAATGCGATTTTCTAGTAGGTCAAGAATGATTTCTTCTTCACCTTGAGGTGGATTCTTCAGAAGTTCAACTAGGCCAGCTACCTGCTCAGCATCTAGTGGTTTTGGAACAACTCCTTCGGCAGCACGTTCTTCGACGTGTTTACGGTAGGCTTCAAGCACGACTTTTTTCCTCTCATTGCGGTTCACTTCTTCCCTTCATAATTGTTAGTAAAATAAAGAAGTGAACATCCTTGGAAACTTGGCTCTCCATTGCCATTTTTGTCATTCAATTTGTATTGATGAGCGGCGTCATAGAGGCCAAACTGTGGGCGGTAGAATAGCAAATTTAACGTTAAATTAAAATCTTATCATTTTGACCAACATAGCAAGTTAAGACGAAAGTCCCACTATTTTTGCCTAATTACGCACTAAAATGGCGACTCTGCGCATGATTATTTGTAGGACGTACCTACAATCAGATACACCGAATCGAAATTATCTTCGGTTCGGCCATAAGCTAAAATGATCGGCCCGATTGGAGAATCAACACCCGCGAAAACAGAACCCGCGGTGTACATTGGCGCTTCATCAATACTCAAATCATTGTTCGACCAAACACCACCATGCTCAATGGATGCGCCCACGTAGAATGGTGATTCAAAGAGTCCGAAGTCATTTTCAAACCACTTATAACGATAAGTAAGACTGGTATAAGCCAAGTTCTGACCAATCATACTGTTCCTTGGAATACCTGACAGGTTTAAGAAGCCACCAAGCTCTTTAGGATCAATAGGGAAAATCGAATTTTTGCTATCTACAATGCCGTAATCAACCTTTCCGACTAAAGTATGTCGTTCATAACTTTTTGCAGCCATGAAATTAGCCGAAAATTCGTAAACAGTATCGCTTTCAGCCGCTAGCTCCGGGCTATCTCCAGACGTGTTGACCTCAAAATCATCATGAGAAACAAGGTACTCAAGATCAACAAAGTAACCTTCCGTTGGCAAACTAAAATTATCTAAAGTATCGAGTCGATAACTAATAAACGCACCTATACGTGCATACGCTCCGTTACCAAAAGATGGTAGCGAAGAAACCTCAAAATCCCCATCAGTATAACGAGCACCAAATTTCAGTTCTTGCCACAAGGTAGGCTGATAGCCTAAAGCCAATTCACTAACATATTGACTATAAGTCAGTGGAACATAGTCTATAGTCGCATCTAATGTCGGCTCTCCAACCTCCCCCTCAACCACTGGCAAGTTTCTGTTTTCCTTACTGTAAACAATCGATGCAGAAGTGAACAGTTTTTGACTCGAAAAGAAGGGCGAGTAAAGTTCCGCTTCAATTCGTTTGTCAGTACCCATCTCGACGTTAGTTCTTAGCTCTGCACCATGCTTATTAATATCGGTAAAGTTGGCTGAAACACCGATCGAGTACTGACTGGTAGTAGAGAAGTCATCTTCAAGAAAGAATCGAAAATTGAGGTAGTTTGGCCCCCAAGATTTTTCGTTCACATCGACTAGCAGTTGCTCCTCGCCATTCACTGTGTCAAATTCATAAGTCACCAACTCGAATCTATCTAGCGCATAGAGGTCTTGTACTTTAGATTCAATTTCACTGGTCTTCAGAACCTTACCTGAATCAAGGTTTAAACGGTTTTCGATCAGCTTATCGGAATAGTGGGTATTGTTATTAATAACGACTCGGTCAACGACGGTCTGATCGCCGTGTTTAAGCTGTCTGCGCGCTTTTTGTTTGTCCTCGATATAATACTGATAATCGGCATTTGAGAGCGATAGCTTAGAAAGTTCATCAGTATGCTGCTTAGCGACTTCATAGCCCGCGAGGAAAGCCGATGGCATTTTATCAAATTCTGTCGTCTCCATTTCCCCAACATCTGGGCGCAGGAAGACATCATCGTCTGTTAAAGTTTCAGCTTGCTCTTGGGTGCTGCGTTGAACAAGATAATTAGAGAGTTGGTCAGCTGCGGCTAGAAAATTCGTGAAATCATCTTTGCCTTTGTAGTTGGTACTGATATCCACCGCAATGACGATGTCTGCACCCATCGCTCTGGCTACGTCGACGGGCATGTTATTGGTGACACCACCATCAACCAGCATTCGACCATCGAGGTCATAAGGGGGAAGCGCGCCGGGAACTGACATACTCGCCATCATGGCATCAACAAGGTGGCCATGATCGATGACCACCTCTTCAAGTTCGATAATGTCAGTTGCGACTGAACGGTATGGGATAGCAAGATGGTCGAAAGAATCGAATGAGGATAGATTACCCGTGGTCTCACGCAGAATACGCAACATATTCTGGCCTTGCACCACCCCTTTCCTTGCTTTGATTTCGCCCCAACCTAAGCCGAGATCGGTGTTCAGTTGGTAGCGGTCTTCATATTCTTTGTCACGTACACGGCGATCACTACGGTTAACGCGATCACGATAACCGCGATTCCAATCAACCGTATAAATAAAGCTCTCGATCTCGTCTGCGCTCATCCCTGTCGCATAAAGACCACCAACGTATGAGCCCATACTGGTACCGGTAATGTAATCAACCGGGATTTGCATCTCTTCTAGAGCTTTAAGCACACCAATGTGAGCTGCACCTTTTGCCCCACCACCAGCAAGAACGACAGCAACGGTTGGCCTTTTATGAGCTTGTTCAGCCTGCTGAGATTGATCAATCTGTGTCGCGGTGGATGCAAACAGCTGAAAACTGATCACAGTACCGACAACACCTAAGCCACTCACTAACCAACGAGAAATCATTATTTTAACTGTCCTTGTCATTCTTTCTTGTTACGACTTTACCACTGAAAAAGCTTCTTTAGCCACTGTTTTGGTTGACTTTCACAGCCCTTTTTAATGTTTCCATCCTCATCCCAAAGTGGCAGTTTAACTGCACCATCACAATCAAACTCTAAAGCCCCTTCAGAAGTTCGAGTAAAGTTAGCGGTGACAATTCCTGTCGGCCAAGGCAGTAATAACTGCTCGGGTGTTCTCTGTTTGAGATAATCGGCATAAACACGTAACGCACCACTCGAACCAGTAAGCTTAGTCGACTTATTATCATCACGTCCTAGCCAGATGGTCGTCACTTCACGACCATCTACGCCCACGAACCAACTGTCTCGGCTGTCATTACTAGTGCCAGTTTTACCAGCTAACCCTGCCCATGCAAACTGACCTTGTAGGAAACGGCCCGTGCCTTCCGACACGCCACGTTTCATTGCATAGGTTGTAAGCCAAGCGGCTTGCTGGTCAACGCTTTGTGATACACGAGGGATCGACTGATACAGAACCTCGCCATCGTTATCAACAACTGAGCGAAGCGCAGACAAAGGTGCTATACGCCCAGAATTGGTAATGGTTTGATACATCTGCGCAACTTGGAACGGAGTCAGTGAGAACGAACCCAAAAACATCGACGGCACTGGGCGAATCTCATTTTTATCGACCCCCAGTTTTCCAATCGTATCCGAGACACTATCAATGCCTAATTGCATGCCTAAACGAACAGTAGGTACGTTGTAAGACTTAGAAAGCGCCACATACAAAGGCACATCGCCACGGAACTTACGATCGAAGTTTCTCGGGCTCCACACGCTACCTTTACTGCCTTTCAAGCTCAGTGGCGTGTCTTTCAATGTTGTCGCCAACGTGTACTTCTGAGGCTGCTCTAGTGCGGTTAAGTAAATTGCAGGCTTGACCAAAGAACCAATTGGGCGACTCGCGTTCAAGGCACGGTTAAAGCCATCGTAGCCAGTACGCTTACCACCGACCATCGCCCGGATTTCACCGGTATTTCTATCCACGGCAATAGCTGCTGCTTCCAGCTTATTACCTGCGGTTTTCGATAAATCAGGCACCTTACGAGCAATCGACTTCTCTAACTTGTCTTGAGATACCGGATCCAGAGAGGTAAAGACTCGAATCCCTTTTTTCGCCTCAAATCGATCGCCGACATACTTCTTAAGCTCAATGTTTACTTGTTGGAAATAAGCGGGCTGACGGCTAGCAATGCGTGGGTTGTCTTGAATATCCAAATCACGACTCGCCGCCTCTTCGTATTGTCGCGGAGTTAAGATGTCTTGTTGCATCAATAAGCGAAGAACCAGATCGCGTCGAGTCTTAGCACGCTCAGGATAGCGAACCGGATTGTAATACGACGGTCCTTTCACCATACCCACCAGCAGTGCTAGCTGATCGATGCGCAGCTCTTGAATAGGTTGACCAAAATACAAACGAGACGCTAAACCGAAGCCATGAATCGCTTGCCCACCATTCTGTCCAAGATAAACCTCATTTAAGTAAGCCTCTAGGATACGGTCTTTGCTGTAACGATGGTCTAAGATAAGTGCAATGTAGGCTTCACGAACCTTACGCCACAATGTACGTTCACTGGACAGGAACAGGTTTTTTGCCAACTGTTGTGTCAGCGTACTACCACCTTGTACCGTTCGCCCAGCTTTGACGTTAACGACCATTGCACGAGCGATGGCCAGTGGCGACACACCATCGTGTTGATAGAAGTTTCGGTCTTCGGTTGCCAGTAAGGCATCAACCATCACTTCTGGGAACTGATTGCGTTTTAAGAACAGGCGCTGCTCATCGTTACTTTTCTCAAGCATGCCAAGCATTTTCGGTTCAACACGCAGGTAGCCCATGTCGCCTTTCTTCTCCAGCGACTGAATGCGAGTTAATTCGTTACCATTGAAGTGCAGCATCACATGACGATCCGCTTCCGGTCCATCAACAAACTCGAACGGACGACGAATCATTTCAATCTTGGTCGAAGAAGAAGAGTATTCGCCTGGGTGACGAGGCGCGTTCACCTTACGGTAATTAAGTACATCGAGCTCATTCTTAACCTGAACCAAACTCACCGGAGTTCCCGGAGACAGGTCTAGCACTCGCGCATAAACCACGGTTGGCAAATCAAACAGCTGACCTTCAAAGCGCTGTTTGACCACAGAATCAAGATAAATACCGACGAACAACAGCAATGCCGCAAGCGCTAAGCCCGCTTTCCAAGAAATGCCCCATAGGATCTTCAACCAACCTCTTTTGCCAGATTTCTTAGCCTTAGGTTTGGTCTTTTTCGCAGCCGCTCTTGGTTTTCTTGGCTTGGCTTTGGTCGCTGGTGACTTCTTTGCTGGCGCTTTTTTAGGTGGTGCCTTTTTTGGCGTTAACATTTTGGTCATCATCGATTCAACTGTCGTTTGGTTTTAGTGGTTGCTACATGGTTAGCAGGGTCATCCGGCCAAGGATGTTTTGGGTAACGGCCTTTCATCTCTTTTTGTACTTCTTTGTACGCACCAGCCCAAAAGCCGGCTAAATCTTGAGTAATTTGCAGTGGTCGCTGTGCTGGAGAAAGTAGCTCAAGCACTACTTTTTTACGCCCTTGCGCGATCAATGGCGAGTCTTGTTCGCCAAAGACTTCCTGCATTCGCACTGAGATCACTGGTTCAGATTGATATTGATAACGAATGGCCTTCTTGCTGCCTGTTGGCATCAGATAGTGTGTTGGCAGCCATTGGTCGATTTCTTGATTCAAAGGCCAGCCAAGATAAGCCGACAATGCTTGCTCAATCGAAACACTAGCCAGCCCTTTTGCCGACTTAATGCCATTCAGATAGGGAGATAGCCACTCATCAAGGTGTTCAATCAAACTCGCGTCATCCATCGCTGGCCAATCATGTTCAGGCATCCAAAGCTGAGCGCAGCGTACACGCTCAACCAGCTGTTTAGCCGAAGGTGTCCAATTTAAGCGATCTAGCCCGCATCGAGCGACATAATTGAGCAGCGCTTGGCTCGCCTGATTCGCATCGGGATCAGGTAAAGCTTTGGTGCTGATAATCAACTTGCCCAGAGATACACGCTGCTCAGCAACTAAACGGCCACGTTTCTCATCCCAATCGGCGTAATCGGAACGCACAAACAGTTTTGGAAATTCAGCTTCTAACTGTGCGATATCAACCGCGGTGGCTAAGAAAATCTGACTGGCTCGCCCTGTGCTGCGCATCAAATCAATCACTACGATATAGTTATTGTTCGCCAGTGGATCATCATCACGAACCTCAGCACCGTGGCCATTCGCCAAAAGGAAAGCACTGCTGGTCGCGCTTCTCACTTGTGCAATCCGGTCTGGGAAGGCAAAACAAAGCACTAATGGTAGCAATGATTCGTCAGCTTGTGACAAATCTAAGTGATGATTGAGTTTGCTCGCGAGACTTTTCGCTCGCTGCATCACAACGCTATTTTTGGAATGTTTTCTTTGCTTAAGTCGATGCAAAGAGTGTTGAATATCCGTCACATTGCGCTCCGGCTCTTCCAGCAAAGCAGCAGCAACAATCGCGACATTCAACAGAGCAGGACTACCTTGCTGCGCTTTAACCAACATGCTGGCAATACGAGGCTCTAGACCTAAACGTTGGACCTGTTTTCCTAATGCCGTAAATTGACCATTATCGTCTAACAATTCAAGAGTCTGTAAGAGTTGCTTGGCTTGCCCGATAGAAGCTTTGGGTGGAACGTCTAACCATTGCAGTTCATCAGCACTCGCAGCGCCCCATTGCGTCAATTCAGACACTAGCGAAGACAAATCAGAATGAAGAATTTCAGGTTCTGGTATAGCTGGTTGCTGCATCAGCTGCGTTTCGCTGTACAAACGAACGCACAAGCCCTCTTCAATTCGTCCCGCACGACCTGCTCGTTGTTCAGCAGAAGATTGCGAGATCTTAACTTGCTCAAGCTTAGTAATACCGGTTTTCAGATCGAACTTCGCCACACGTTCAAGCCCGGAATCAACAACCAATCGAATACCTTCAATCGTCAAAGAAGTCTCAGCAATATTGGTCGCTAACACCACCTTTCGACGCCCTTTCTCTGATGGCGCGATCGCTTTCTGCTGTTGAGAAAAGCTGAGTTGCCCATACAGAGGACACACATCGATATCATTGGCGAATTGTTCTAGTTGAGATTCCACCTGCTTAATCGCAGAAACGCCCGGCAAAAAGGCCAGAAGTGAGCCTGACTCTTTCTCCATCAGAGAGCGAATCACGTTAGCCATTTTAGGGGCTAGATATTCATTTGCACTAAGAGGCTGATAACGGAAATCGACCGGAAAGGTGCGACCTTGTGATTCAACGTATTTGGCATCCGGTAGCAAAGTTTGTAGCGCTTGTTGATCTAAGGTTGCCGACATCACAACCACTTTTAGATCGTCACGCAGCGCGTCTTGGATCTCTAAGCTAAACGCCAATGCGGTATCTGCGTGAATGCTGCGCTCATGAAATTCATCAAAGATCACCATATCAACCCCTGTCAATTCAGGGTCGGTTTGGATCATTCTTGTCATGATCCCTTCAGTAACAATCTCTAAGCGAGTCGTACTGCTGCTTTTAGATTCACCACGAACTCTAAAGCCAATGCTCTCTCCCACCTTTTCTCCCAATTGGCTCGCTAAGTAAGTAGCAATATTCCTTGCAGCCAAACGCCTCGGTTCAAGCATGATGATTTTGCCTTGAACGGCGTTGGTCTTAACTAACTGTAAAGGGAAGAATGTTGACTTACCCGCACCGGGAGCGGCCTTTAGAATAAGTTGAGTGTGTGTTTCTACGCCAGCGAGCAGATCTGGCATCACAGCTTCTATGGGCAGTTGTGGCAATGGGAGAACCTTGTGGTGTAATGTTGGCAACATTGTACATAAAAACCTACCTGTCTAAATAAGTAATATGCACTTCAATCCGCCATTAGAGCCTGCGACTCTTATTAAACGCTATAAACGTTTCCTCACTGACATCCAACTTCCTGACGGTAGCGAGCGTACTATTCACTGCGCTAACACTGGAGCGATGACAGGATGTGCGACTCCTGGCAATACGGTGTGGTACTCAACCTCCGATAATGCAAAGAGAAAGTACCCAAACAGCTGGGAGATCTCAGAAACAGACAAAGGTCATCGTATTTGTGTAAATACTGCGCGGGCAAACCAGCTAGCAGTGGAAGCAATTGAAAATGGGACTATAGTTGAACTCTTAGGTTATAACGCGTTACGAACCGAAGTGAAATATGGCAGTGAGAATAGTCGCATTGATATTCTGCTTGAAGATAACGAAAAGCCGCCTTGCTATATCGAAGTGAAAAGCGTCACTTTGCTCGACGAGCTAGAAACGTCAACTAAAGGGCAAGGTTTTTTCCCTGATGCGGTCACAACCAGAGGCCAAAAACATCTGCGTGAACTCACAGAAATGGTCGAATCTGGAAATAGAGCCGTACTTTTATTCACTGTTTTACATTCAGGTATTGAAAAAGTGTCTGCGGCACACCATATAGACGCCAAATATTCGTTATTACTAAAACAAGCACAAGACGCTGGAGTTGAAGTGCTTTGCTATAAAGCAGAGCTCAGCAGTACTCAAATACAACTAAAACAAGCTGTTGAATTTATCAATAGCTAAGCAAAGATGCTGAACTAATCACATTGATTGCAAGTTTGAATAAGAGTATTTGCCACCATTCGTTCTTTCTGCTATAGATACCCGCCTTAAAATTAGCTGCTTTGCAGTTGACTAGGTGTAAATAGGAGATGCTGTATGCCAGAATCTAAGAAAAAAGCGCTAGGCATCCTAGCCATCGCAGGTGTTGAACCGTACCAAGAGAAGCCAGGTGAAGAGTACATGTCACTTGAGCAAACGGAACATTTTACAAAAATTTTAGCAGCTTGGCGCAACCAGCTCAGGGAAGAAGTTGATCGTACTGTGCACCACATGCAGGACGAAGCAGCGAATTTCCCAGACCCAGTTGACCGTGCTTCTCAAGAAGAAGAATTCAGCTTAGAGTTACGTAACCGTGACCGTGAGCGTCGTCTTATCAAAAAAATTGAGAAGACATTAGACAAGATCGAAGAAGACGATTTCGGCTTCTGTGATTCTTGCGGTATCGAGATTGGCATTCGTCGCCTTGAAGCTCGTCCAACTGCTGATCTTTGTATTGACTGTAAAACACTTGCAGAGATCAAAGAAAAACAGATGCAAGGTTAATTCTTGCAGATGTAAAGAAAGGGAGCCTTGGCTCCCTTTTTTGTTTGTTATCCAAGCGAAGTATTTCACACGCTTGATAGTAAATAGCAGCTTTAAGCCTTAGTTCTATACATCAAACCTTGTTCTATAGATTGAAGCTTAGTTCTAGGCATTAAAGCTCTTGTCAAACGTCTTAAGAATCGGCTACTGCGGTACCATTTAGATTAGGTTGTTCACTCATGAATTATATCGGGCGCTTTGCACCATCACCGTCAGGTCCTCTTCATTTTGGCTCACTTGTTGCTGCTCTTGGTAGCTACTTTCAAGCGAAATCTAACCAAGGAAAATGGTTAGTTCGTATGGAAGACCTCGACCCGCCAAGAGAAATGGCCGGCGCTGCAGACCTCATTCTTAAGACGCTTGAGGCTTACCATCTATTTTGGGATGGTGAAGTCGTCTATCAAAGCCAACGTCATGACTTGTATCAAGCTCAAATCGATCAATGGGTTGCTGACAATCAAGCCTACTACTGCCAATGCACCCGCAAGCAGATAAAGGCTTTGGGCGGCTTTTACAATGGTCACTGTCGAGATGTAGGCCTAATCGATTCAGGTGAACAGGCGGTGCGCTTGTGCATGGACTTTCCAGTAGAGTCCTTTGATGATGTTCGCCACGGCACCATTCAAATCCCTAAAGCATTAGCTGCAGAAGATTTTATTATTAAACGCAGAGATGGATTGTTTGCCTATAACTTGGCCGTTGTTCTTGATGACATCGACCAAGGAGTAACAGAAGTCGTAAGAGGCGCAGACCTGATAGAACCAACAGGTCGACAAATCAGTTTGTATAAGACGCTCAAGCAAAAAACAGTGAGCTACTTGCACTTACCATTGGCAACCGATGGCTTGGGGAATAAACTGTCAAAACAGAACCATGCCACCGCGATAGATCTAGACAACCCAAAACCAACGTTACTCAACGCGATGCGATTCTTAGGTTTTGATATCCCGACGGCCCTTTATGAGGCTTCAATGGATGAGATTTTATTGTGGGGCTGCCAGCAATGGAACGTCAGTCAGTTACCTGATAGTTTACAAAAAGAGCACTGTAATTAGCTCGAAACTCACGGCAAATAGCAAAAACGACACATAAAAATGCCATAACCAACCACTGTGGTTAAGCAGACGATGTTCTCAAATGGCTCGCGCTAAGCTATTATTAGCCGCAATTAAACTCTGCACTACCACTTTGGACTAAGAGAAAAACAAAGTTGGCGATACCTACTTTGTTCTAAACTAATGAATACAAACGACAATACCCCAAGCGAACAACGCGGATTCCACGAATTAGCTCTGAATATTTATACTCGTCAAGAGCACAATATTTCACGCAAGCAGATCAGCGACAACGCACTAAAAGTGCTATATCGCCTGAATGGTGCGGGTTTTGACGCATTTCTAGTCGGTGGTGGTGTGCGCGATATCTTATTAGGCTCTCAGCCAAAAGATTTTGATATTGCGACCAACGCAACGCCAGAGCAAATCAAACACCTCTTCAGAAACTGTCGTCTTATCGGTCGCCGTTTCCGCTTGGCACATATCATGTTTGGTCGCGACATCATTGAAGTGGCAACTTTCCGTGGTCACCACCAAGAACCATCGAAGAACGTTTCTGCACAATCGAAAGAAGGCATGCTACTTCGCGATAACGTGTACGGCAGTGTTGATGAAGATGCAGAGCGTCGTGATTTCACAATCAACGCGATGTACTACAACATTGCAGACTACAGCATCCACGATTACGCGGGTGGTGTAGAAGATTTAGAAGATAAACTGATCCGCCTGATTGGCGATCCAGAAACGCGTTACCGCGAAGACCCAGTACGTATGCTACGTGCAATGCGCTTCGCCGCTAAACTGGATTTCGACATCGAAGAAGACACGGCTGACCCGATTGAAGAGTTAGCTCACCTTCTAAGAGATATCCCAGCAGCGCGCCTTTACGAAGAGTCTCTGAAATTACTGCAATCAGGTCACGGTTTAGAAACCTACCACTTGATGCGCGAGTACAATCTATTCCAACAGATGTTCCCAGCGGTAGCGGAGCACTTCACCGAAGATTACGACTCACACACAGAGCAGATGCTTGATTTGGTTCTCGATTCAACCGACCTTCGCATCGAAGATGGTAAGCGAGTAAACCCAGCATTCATGTTCGCAGCGATGCTTTGGTACCCAATGAACAAGCTGGCAGACAAACTTGTCGCTGAACAGGGTATGGCACACTACGATGCGATCATGGAAGCGAGTAACATCATTCTAGATCAGCAAGTAAAGTCTATTGCTATTCCTCGTCGTCACACAGCAACCATTCGCGAAGTTTGGCAACTGCAACTTCGACTGCCTCGTCGCAACGGTAAACGCGCTGTTCGTCTAATGGAATTAAACAAATTCCGTGCAGGCTACGATTTCCTAGAAATGCGTGGTGAGATTGAAGGTGGCGAAACCAAAGAGTTAGCAAAATGGTGGGAGCGTTATCAGACTGCGGGTCGCAACATGCGTCAAGCAATGGCTAACGACGTTGCAGCACCATCAAAGTCAGGCCATCGTCGCCGTAAGACTTACCGAAACAAAAAGAGTAAGCAATCCGAATGATAACTGCTTACATTGCGGTCGGCAGCAACCTTGCCGACCCAGTTAGCCAAGCAAATTTGGCTATCGAAACGCTAAAAAGCCTACCGCGATCAACGTTTATTGCGACCTCTCAGCTATATAGTAGCACTCCAATGGGACCGCAAAATCAACCAGACTACATCAACGCGGTAGTCGCTATCCAAACCGAATTAACGCCAATTGAACTGCTTGATTGCACTCAAAAGATCGAACTAGAGCAAGGGCGCGTCCGTAAAGACGAACGTTGGGGACCAAGAACCTTGGATCTCGACATTGTGCTATACGGCAATGAGGTGATCGATTCAGAGCGCTTAATCGTTCCTCATTATGGAATGAAAGAACGAGAGTTTGTACTCTACCCGCTTGCTGAAATCGCACCAAGTTTACAACTCCCTGATGGGACTGAGCTGACAGAACTACTGAAAATAGTAGATAAGAACGGGCTCAATGTTTGGCAACAATAGCCAAGCGCATTAAGGAAAACCAATGAAAAAAGTAACCATTAACGACCTGATCAAATGCAAACGTGAAGGCCGTAAATTTGCGACTTCGACAGCTTATGATGCGAGCTTTGCTCAATTATTCGAAAGCCAAGAAATGCCAGTTCTGCTTGTCGGTGATTCACTGGGTATGGTTTTACAAGGCCATAACGATACATTACCAGTAACCGTTGAAGACATTGCTTACCATACTCGCTCAGTGCGTGCTGGTAGCCCAAATTGTCTTCTTATGGCTGACATGCCTTTCATGAGCTACGCGACGCCAGAACAAGCTTGTGAGAGCGCAGCGACTTTGATGCGTGCTGGTGCGAACATGGTAAAAATCGAAGGCGGAAGCTGGTTGGTTGATACTGTGAAGATGCTAACAGAACGTGCAGTACCAGTATGTGCACACTTAGGCTTGACGCCCCAGTCTGTGAACATTTTTGGTGGTTACAAGATTCAAGGTCGTGACGACGAGCAAGCCGACAAAATGGTTGCTGACGCGTTAGCACTGCAAAACGCAGGCGCTCAAATCGTTCTACTTGAATGTGTGCCAGCTTCATTGGCAAAACGAATTACAGAAGCTTGTGACGTACCGGTTATCGGTATCGGCGCAGGTAATGTTACCGATGGTCAGATCTTGGTTATGCATGACATGTTCGGTATTTCTGCGAACTACATGCCGAAGTTCTCTAAGAACTTCCTAGCAGAAACAGGTGATATGCGTAAGGCAGTAGCTCTATACAAAGAAGAAGTAGAGAGCGCGCGCTTCCCTGATGAAGCTCATACAATCGCTTAGGAGTAAGTATGCAAACTTTTGCTGAAATAGCGGCTCTTCGTGAGCAGATTAAACAGTTTAAGCGTGATGGACGTACGGTTGCTTTTGTACCGACAATGGGAAACCTGCATGAAGGCCACCTGACTCTGGTAAAGAAAGCTCGTGAACTGGCCGACATCGTTGTGGTAAGCATCTTTGTAAACCCAATGCAGTTTGACCGTGCAGACGACCTAAACAACTACCCTCGAACGTTAGAAGCAGATTTAAGCAAACTAACAGGTGAGGGGGTTGAGCTAGTATTTACACCAACGCCAGAGGTGATGTACCCAGATGGATTAGACAAGCAGACGTTTGTTGAGGTCCCTGGCATATCTCACATGCTTGAAGGTGCCTCTCGTCCAGGTCACTTCCGTGGTGTATCAACCATTGTCACTAAACTGTTTAATATCGTTCAGCCAGACTTTGCATGCTTCGGCGAGAAAGACTTTCAGCAACTTGCTGTTATTCGCCAGATGACCACTGATTTAGCATTAGACATTGAAGTTGTCGGCGTTGCGACCGTTCGTGAAATGGATGGTTTGGCAATGAGCTCTCGCAATAGCAACCTAACGATTGACGAGCGCCAACGAGCGCCCGTTTTAGCGCGTACTATGCGCTGGATCAGCAGCGCTATTCGTGGTGGTCGCGATGATTACGCATCAGTGATTGAAGATGCTACTGACCAGCTACGCGCTGCAGATCTTCAACCTGACGAAATCTTCATTTGTGATGCTAAAACTCTGCAAGCGATCACTTCAGAATCAACTCAAGCAGTGATTCTAATGTCGGCTTTCCTAGGTAAGACGCGTCTTATCGATAACCAAGTTCTCGATTTGGTAACGGAAATCAAAGAAGAAGTGAAAGAAGAAACGACTGAATAGTCGGCTTCTGCTCTTAACGCAAAACAAAAAAAGGTCGATGTTATATCGACCTTTTTCTTTACCTGTTACTTAGATGAACCAAAGGTTAGCTACGTAAGCCAATACCCTTTGTCACTAGGTAGTGTGCAATGCCATACAACAGCACGATAAACACACCTAGTACGCCAAACGACGTCACGATCCCCACATCAGACACACCCAAGAAGCCATATCTGAACGCGTTAACCATGTACACGATAGGGTTTAACTTCGATACACCTTGCCAGAATTCAGGCAATAGACTGATCGAGTAGAACACACCACCAAGGTACGTCAGCGGCGTTAAGATAAAGGTTGGGATAATAGAGATATCATCAAACGTGCGTGCGAATACCGCGTTAATCAAGCCACCCAAAGCGAATACTACCGACGTTAAAAATACCGTCGCAATGATCACGCCCCAATGGTCAACTTGTAAGTCGACAAAGAACAACGACACGAAGGTTACTATGGTACCCACTAACAAGCCACGAACCACACCACCCATTACGAAGCCGGCGATAATCACGTAGTTAGGAACAGGCGCTACAAGCAGCTCTTCAATGTTCTTCTGGAACTTGGCACTAAAGAACGATGAAGCAACGTTGGAATATGAGTTGGTGATCACCGACATCATGATCAGACCGGGAACAATGTATTCCATGTAGCTAAAGCCGTTCATTTCACCAATACGCGCACCAATCAGGTTACCGAAGATGATGAAGTAAAGCGTCATGGTAATCGCTGGCGGCACCAGAGTCTGCACCCAGATACGAGTAAAGCGATTGATCTCTTTGGTCAACAAACTGCAGAAAGCGGTCCAATATAGGCTGTACATATTATTTACTCCCCTCACGGACGATACTCACAAATAGCTCTTCTAGACGGTTTGCTTTGTTACGCATAGAGAGGACTTTAACCTGTTGCTCGCTCAATTGAGCAAAGATGGTATTCAAACCTAGGTTCTTGTCGATTTCGATTTCTAGCGAGCCATTGACCATCACTTGGCTATTCACGCCTTCAAGCTTAGGTTCAGTCGTGCCCTCTTCCAGATCCAGAATAAAGGTCTCAGCACTCAATTTGCCCAACAGCGCTTTCATTGTTGTGTTCTCAATCAGCTCACCGCGATTGATGATACCAATGTTGCGACACAGCATTTCTGCTTCTTCTAGGTAGTGCGTGGTCAAGATAATGGTAATGCCCTGCTTCTCATTGATCTCTTTTAGGAATTCCCACATTGAACGACGTAGTTCAATATCAACGCCTGCTGTCGGTTCATCAAGGATCAACAAATGAGGTTCATGCATCAATGCACGCGCGATCATCAAACGACGCTTCATACCACCAGACAAGTTACGCGCGCGTTCGCCACGCTTTTCCCACAGATCGAGTTGAGATAGGTACTTTTTCGCTCGCTCTTTCGCTAATGCTTTTGGCACGCCGTAATAACCCGCTTGTTGCAGCACGATCTGTTCAACGGTTTCAAACGGGTTAAAGTTAAACTCTTGAGGCACAAGGCCTAAGTTTTGCTTCGCCAATTCCAGATCGGTATCAATGTCGTAGCCGAACACTTTAACCTTGCCTGACGTTTTATTTACCAGTGAAGAGATAACACCAATGGTGGTTGATTTACCCGCACCATTGGGACCAAGTAGTGCGTAAAAGTCGCCTTTTTCTACTTGTAAACTAACGCCCTTAAGAGCCTCGAAGCCCCCAGCATAAGTTTTTCTTAATTGCTCAATTTCTAATGCATACATAGAGATAGACTGCCATTTGCTATAGATAAGATGTAGACGACCGAGCTTGAGGAAGAGAGTAATGCTTAAAACGAGCTAGCAGAAAACTAACCCAAACTTGTTAACTCGGCCATTTTGCAAACAAGTTTATCGTTGATTGACGATTAATACAAATATCGTGTGAGAGTTTCTTTCGAAAACAAATAAGCGTCTTGGCTACGTGAAGACTAAATCAACGTTCAATAAATATAAAAATGCCGCTAAGTGATTCACTTAACGGCATTAATGATCAGTCTTGACGTGAGCGTCTATAGCTTATTCATATTAGATTATTCATATCAGGTCATTCATATCAGCTTATTACTGAAAAATTAAACTGACTCAAATTGATGCTCATCTCTGTCGACATAGCTTGTTGCTGCCGTCAGGGCTTCATATCTGAATCGATAAGTGTTGGATTCAGGTACTAGGTCAATCACGTGGAACTTCTCTAGTTGTTGACGAGTATTCTCATTAGGACACAGCAGATACACCTCACACTGCGCATCCAATGCATCTTTAATCGCATTCTCTAGCGCTAGGCCAACAGTGACATCAATCATAGGCACATCTGTCAGGTCTAGAATCATCGCTTCATAGTCAGAGATACTTGAGTGCTGACGTGAAATCGCCTTTGAAACGCTGAATATCATCGGCCCTGATAGGTAGAAGAATAGCACCTTACCATTGGCACTATCGAGTAACTGACGTTCGCTATCAGTCCATGGGATATCGTCTTCATCATCACCATCACTGATCGCCTTAACTTGTCTGGCTTGCTCTCGGCTTAATCTTTCAATAATCAGAATATTCGAGATAAACACACCCAGTCCAACGGCAATAATCAAGTCAACAAACACAGTCAATAGCATCACGCCGTACATCACGCCCATGCCGGCATAGCTAACCTTGTGCGCGCGCTGGATAAAGCTCCAATCTAGGATATTGAAACCAACATACATCGCGATACCAGCCAGCACTGCCATAGGAATCGGTTCTGTTAAACCACCTGCAACCAATACCACGAGCGCAAGTACTAAAGCTCGAATAACACCTGAAAGCGGAGAACGCGCTCCCACCTGAATATTGGTTACAGTCCCCATAGTGGCACCCGCGCCAGGTAGTGCACCAAACAGGCCAGAGATCATATTGGCAATGCCTTGGCCACGAAGCTCTTTGTCTGAGTCATGCTCTTTACGAGTCAATGAATCTCCGATAACCGCGGTCAAAAGCGTATCAATACAACCTAATGTACCAAGCACCAAGGCATCGATAACCATAGTAGTAAACTGTTCAGCGCTGATCGTAGGGATAACGAGGGAAGGTAAACCAGCTGGGATTTCACCAATACGGCGAATAGAGTCGGTATCAAAAATAATGACGGACAAGAGCGTTACAGCCACTAACGCGACCAGTTGAGCAGGCACATACTTACGATACTTAGCGGGGAAGCCAAAAAGAATACCGAGTGTCAGAGCACCTAGAAATAGCTCACTCACTTTTAAGTTTGCTAGCGTATCAGGTAAAGCAGAGAGCGTGCCCATTACACCACCGGATGGAGCGGCATGCCCTAACAATGGAGACAGCTGCAAGATAATCAGAATAACGCCAATGCCCGACATGAATCCGGAGATCACGCTATATGGCATCAAAGTGACGTATTTTCCTAGCTTTAACGTACCAAGTAATATCTGGAATGCACCGGCCATCATCACGACAGTAAAGGTCATTGCCATACCCGTTTCAGGATATTTAGCAACCATACTCGTCATTACGGCAGTCATGATCACCGTCATAGGGCCGGTAGGTTCAGAAATCAAACTACTCGAACCGCCAAACAATGCTGCAAATAGGCCAACCATAATGGCGCCCCACAAGCCAGCTTCAGCTCCCGCGCCAGAAGCAACACCAAATGCCAATGCTAAAGGTAACGAGATGATGGCTGTAGTTACACCGCCAAACATATCCCCTTTGAGATTGATATCCGTAAAACGACTTCCAAACAAAACACACCTTCCTGATGATGAAATGACAAACCTTATCACTTTAGCAAATGTATCAAGTGTTCAGAAAGTGTTAATTCAATCACATTATTCATGTCTTATAACCGGATTATTGATAGTGGGCTAAGTTTATGATTTTCCGTACTAGAACACGTCAGATGAGTAAATTTTGACGCAGTTTTTACGAGATTGAATTTGTAACATTGTGTATAGTTAAGCATCTTAATTGAGGGATGTAAGAAGCAAGATGCCAGAAATAAAACAGCTTTTTGAGAACAATTCCAAATGGTCTGAAGAAATTCGCTCTGAAAGACCTGAGTATTTTACAACGCTTGAAGAGGGTCAAAGCCCTGGTTTTCTATGGATAGGTTGTTCAGATAGCCGAGTTCCAGCCGAGCGCCTGACTGGCTTATATTCTGGAGAACTGTTTGTTCACCGAAACGTGGCCAACCAAGTGGTTCATACAGACCTAAACTGTCTATCTGTTGTTCAGTACGCAGTAGATGTGCTTAAAGTGAAACACATTATTGTCTGTGGTCACTACGGTTGTGGCGGTGTTAACGCGGCGATTGATAACCCTAAACTTGGTCTTATCAACAACTGGTTACTGCACATCCGTGACAATTACCTAAAATACCGCAAGCAAATCGAGGGGCTTCCTCGTGAGCAATGGGGTGACAAGTTATGCGAAATTAACGTCGCAGAACAGGTTTATAACCTAGGTAACTCAACCATTATGCAAAATGCGTGGGAGCGTGGCCAAGACGTTGAAATCCATGGTGTGGTTTATGGTATTGGCGATGGCAAGCTACAGGACCTTGGCGTACGTTGCTCAAGTAACGATACTTTAGAGAACAGTCACTTAGATGCATTAAACAAGATCTTAACGACGCCTCTTCTTAGTCAACAAAGCTAACCCATTCCGTCATATATACAAAAAGCCCGCATCAAGCGGGCTTTTTAATGACTTCTAAACCACAAGCGTAATGATTACTCTTGAGGTACTACCTTACCGATGTACGGTAGGTGACGATATTTTTGTGCGTAGTCGATACCAACACCAACAACAAACTCGTCTGGGATCTCAAAACCAATCCATTTTGTATCGACAGTCACTTCACGGCGAGAAGGCTTGTCTAATAGCGTACAAATTTCGATAGACTTAGGACCACGTAGGCTCAGAATCTCTTTTACTTTAGTCAGCGTGTTACCTGTATCGATAATATCCTCTACAAGTAGAACGTCTTTACCTTGGATATCATCATCAAGATCTTTCAAAATACGAACATCACGTGAGCTTTCCATGCCGTTGCCGTAGCTAGACGCGGTCATGAAATCAACTTGGTGAGTTAAATCGATAGCACGAGCAAGATCTGCCATAAAGACAAAAGATCCACGCAATAAGCCAACTAAAACTAGATCTTCACTACCATTGTAGTGTTCCGTGATCTGTTTGCCTAGTTCGTTCACTCGATCCTGAACTTCTTGCTCAGAGATCATGACTTCAACTGTATGCTTCATACTGCTCTCATTCTATTTGGTGATTGCGACGAATGTTGACAGTTTCGTCAGTTGTGTCGCTCAATTTTGTGCGTAAGTCTAGCACTGCTCAAATACCCACACCACCTTATGGTTCGAATTTACTGTCAGATTCTCAACGAAATGTGCGCTGGTGCCTTATCCAATACTCGTCTCCTTTCACATCAATGCTGATCACGCTTTATGTATCAAGTTTGATGTAACTGTCTATAAAACAAGCTGAAAGGATTGACCATTCGCATATGCACCATTACACTCATCTTGGCTTAAATAATAATAAAATCATTAATATAAAAATTTCGTTGGCAAGGAAAATAAAATGGACTCAATATCTAAGAGACCTAGAACTAGGCTTTCACCTTTAAAAAGAAAACTTCAATTGATGGAAATCGCTCTTGAGGTATTCTCTCGCCGCGGTATCGGTCGTGGTGGACACGCTGATATTGCAGACATCGCTCAGGTGTCTGTCGCAACTGTATTTAACTACTTCCCTACCCGTGAAGATCTGGTTGATGAAGTACTAAATCACGTTGTACGCCAATTCTCTAACTTCCTTTCAGACAATATCGATCTGGATATTCACGCAAAACAAAACCTACATAATATTGCGACTGAAATGGTGACGTTAGTGGCTCAAGATAGCCATTGGTTAAATGTGTGGTTCGAATGGAGCGCTTCGACTCGTGATGAAGTATGGCCGCTATTCGTAACAACGAACCGCACTAACCAAATGTTAGTACAAAACATGTTTAGCAAAGCGATTGAACGTGGCGAAGTTTGTGACGATCACGATCCTAAACATCTAGCCAATCTATTCCACGGCATTTGCTACTCGCTATTCATCCAAGCAAAACGTGTAGAAACGCCAGAAGAGCTTTCAAGCTTAACGGATAGCTACTTGAACATGCTGTGCATTTATAAGTAGATTCGAGTAAATAATTTAAGGGTTGGCCTAATGGGCCAACCCTTTTTTGTAGAATGGAATGTCTCTTCGCATCCCGAAGCGCAGCGTACTCGCATCTCGGAGTGAAACGTTCCTGCTCTTTTCTTCAGACATAAAAAAACCGCTGACGAATCAGCGGCTTTTAAAAACATTAGCGAGTGGCTAAAGAAGGATTACTTCTTCTTTTTCACTGCTTTCTTGTTTGGAAGGTCAGTGATTGAACCTTCGAATACTTCCGCAGCTAGACCAACAGACTCGTGTAGAGTTGGGTGAGCGTGGATAGTAAGTGCGATATCTTCTGCATCACAACCCATTTCGATTGCTAGGCCGATTTCGCCAAGAAGTTCACCACCGTTAGTACCAACAACAGCACCACCGATTACGCGATGAGTATCTTTATCGAAGATCATCTTAGTAACGCCATCTGCACAGTCAGAAGCGATTGCACGACCAGAAGCAGCCCAAGGGAAAGTAGCAACTTCGTAATTGATGCCTTCCGCTTTCGCTTCTTTCTCAGTCTTACCTACCCAAGCAACTTCTGGCTCAGTGTACGCAATTGATGGGATTACTTTAGGGTCGAAGTAGTGCTTCTTACCAGAGATAACTTCAGCAGCTACGTGACCTTCATGCACACCTTTGTGAGCAAGCATTGGTTGACCAACAACGTCACCGATCGCGTGGATGTGAGGAACGTTAGTACGCATTTGCTTATCAACATTGATGAAACCACGCTCATCAACTTCGATACCCGCTTTTTCAGCGTCGATAAGTGCACCGTTTGGAACACGACCGATAGCAACAAGAACAGCATCGTAGCGTTCAGCTTCAGCTGGTGCTTTTTTGCCTTCCATTGAAACATAGATACCGTCTTCTTTTGCTTCAACAGCAGTCACTTTAGTTTCAAGCATTAGCTTGAACTTGTTCTTAATGCGCTTAGTGAAAACTTTAACGATGTCTTTATCCGCAGCAGGGATAACTTGATCGAACATCTCTACAACTTCAACTTTAGAACCTAGAGAGTGGTAAACCGTACCCATCTCAAGACCGATGATACCGCCGCCCATGATAAGCAGTTTTTCAGGTACTTCGTTTAGTTCTAGTGCATCCGTAGAATCCCAAATACGTGGGTCTTCATGTGGGATGAAAGGAAGTTTGATTGGGCGAGAACCCGCAGCAATGATTGCGTTGTCGAAGTTAACAGTTGTTGCTTCGCCTTCGCCTTCAACAAGAATGCTGTTAGGACCAGTGAACTTACCGAAACCGTTAACAACAGTAACGTTACGCATCTTAGCCATACCGCCAAGACCGCCAGTTAGTTGATCAACTACTTTTTCTTTCCAGATACGGATCTTGTTGATGTCCGTTTGTGGCTCGCCGAATACAACGCCGTGCTCTGCCATCGCTTTAGCTTCTTCGATTACTTTAGAAACGTGAAGAAGTGCTTTTGATGGAATACAACCAACGTTTAGACATACACCACCAAGAGTGCTGTAACGTTCAACTAGTACTGTTTCTAGACCTAAATCCGCACAACGGAATGCCGCTGAGTAACCAGCAGGACCTGAACCAAGTACAACAACTTGGGCTTTAATTTCTTTGCTCATTGTGACCTCTTGTAGTCATTATCCCTAACAGGCTGAGTAGATGTTCTTAAAATTATTGGGCTTTCAAACAGGAAACATTTTACAGAGATGTTAACAGTGTGAAAGTAGCTTTAAGTTAGCCTGTGAGCTAGACAACAATTCCCCATCAGATTATGAGAAATGCAGGAAACTGTTGTCTAAAAATAGTCTTTGTATAAAGAATTAAGGTGACCCGAAAGTCACCTTAATAATTACTTTCTCAATTACAGTACTAGACGACGAATGTCAGATAGTGCGCTGTTTAGGAAAGTAATGAAGCGTGCACCTTCAGCACCATCGATCACACGGTGGTCGTATGATAGAGACAGTGGAAGCTGTAGACGTGGTTGGAACTCTTTACCATTCCAAACTGGCTTAATTTCAGACTTAGATACACCTAGGATACCTACTTCTGGAGCATTTACGATTGGAGTAAATGCAGTACCGCCAATACCACCAAGGCTAGAGATTGTGAAACAACCGCCTTGCATGTCTGCCGCTGTTAGCTTACCAGAACGTGCTTTCTTAGAAACAGCCATTAGCTCTTCAGATAGCTCGTAAATGCCTTTCTTGTTCACGTCTTTGAAGACAGGAACAACTAGACCGTTTGGTGTATCAACAGCGATACCCACGTTTACGTACTTCTTAAGAATGATGCTTTCGCCATCTTCAGAAAGAGAAGAGTTAAATGCTGGGAATGCTTCTAGCGCTTTAGCAACAGCTTTCATGATGAACACAAGTGGAGTGATCTTCATGCCAGTGTCTTTCTTCGCTTCGATTGCGTTCTGTTCTTTACGGAATGCTTCTAGCTCAGTGATGTCTGCGTTGTCCCATTGTGTAACGTGAGGGATCATTACCCAGTTACGGTGCAGGTTAGCACCAGAGATCTTCTTAATCTTAGAAAGCTTCTGAACTTCAGTTTCGCCGAACTTGCTGAAGTCAACTTTTGGCCATGGTAGTAGACCAAGAGCAGAACCGTCGCCGCCTTTGCCAGATGCAGCTGCACCAGACTCAAGACGCTTAAGTGCATCTTTAACGTAAGACTGAACGTCTTCTTTAAGGATACGGCTCTTACGACCAGTACCTTTAACCTTAGAAAGGTTAACGCCAAATTCACGAGCTAGACGACGAACTACTGGAGAAGCGTGCGCGTAGTCACCGTTCTCTTGGAAGTCGCCAGCTGCTGCAGGTGCTTCTGCTTTAGGAGCAGGTGCCGCCGCCGGAGCTGCTGCTTGTGCTGGAGCGGAAGCCACTACTGCTACTGGAGCTGCGCCTTCCACAACGAAAGTCATGATTAGAGAGCCAGTTGACACTTTGTCACCAGCTGCAATCTTGATCTCTTTTACTGTACCAGCGAATGGTGCAGGCACTTCCATTGAAGCTTTGTCGCCTTCAACAGTAATTAGAGATTGCTCTTCTTCTACTGTATCGCCAACCGCTACCATGATTTCAGTAACTTCTACTTCGTCACCACCGATATCAGGAACGTTCACTTCTTTCTCAGCAGATGCTGCTGGAGCCGCTGCAACTGGTGCCGCCGCTGGAGCAGGAGCTGCTGCAACTGGAGCGCCAGAACCTGCCACTTCAAATACCATCACTAGAGAACCAGTAGATACTGAATCACCAGAAGCGATCTTGATTTCTTTAACGATACCAGCGAATGGTGCAGGTACTTCCATTGAAGCCTTGTCACCTTCAACAGTAAGAAGAGATTGCTCTTCTTCTACTGCGTCACCGATAGCTACCATGATTTCAGTTACTTCAACTTCATCACCGCCGATGTCTGGTACGTGAACTTCTTTAAGCTCAGCCGCCGCTGCAGGAGCTGCAGCAGCACCTTCCGCAGGAGAGCCTGCCTCTTCAAAGATCATGATAAGAGAACCAGTAGAAACTGAATCGCCTTCCGCTACTTTGATTTCTTTAACGATACCCGCTTGAGACGCTGGAACTTCCATTGAAGCTTTGTCGCCTTCAACAGTGATCAGTGACTGCTCTTCTTCAACCTTGTCACCAACGTTTACAAGAATCTCAGTTACTTCAACCTCGTCAGCACCGATGTCTGGTACATTAATTTCGATTGTCATTGTATTTACCTACCTTAATGCCAGTCTTATGCGTATTGCGGGTTAGTTTTTTCAGTGTCGATATCGAACTTAGCAATTGCTTCAACAACTACTGATTTCTCGATGTCACCACGTTTAGCCAGTTCAGTTAGAGCTGCAACTACGATGTAGCCAGCGTTAACTTCGAAGTGACGACGTAGGTTTGCACGGCTGTCAGAGCGGCCGAAACCATCTGTACCAAGTACTTTGTAAGACTCAGTTGGCATGTACGCACGTACTTGCTCAGCGTAGTTCTTCATGTAGTCAGTCACTGCGATTGCAGGTTCTTTACCAAGAACAGTCGTGATGTACGGTACTTTCTCTTCAGCTTCTGGGTGAAGCATGTTGTCACGCTCTACCGCTTGGCCGTCACGAGTTAGTTCGTTGAACGACGTTACTGAGAATACGTCAGATGCTACGCCGTACTCTTCGCTTAGAATTTCAGCCGCTTTACGCGCTTCGTTCATGATAGTACCAGAGCTCATTAGTTGAACTTTGCCCTTAGCACCAGCGTGAGATTCAAGCTTGTAGATACCTTTACGGATGCCTTCTTCAGCGCCTTCTGGCATTGCTGGCATTGCGTAGTTCTCGTTCATTACTGTTAGGTAGTAGTAAACGTTCTCTTGCTCAGGACCGTACATGCGACGGATACCGTCTTGCATGATTACCGCTAGCTCGTAAGCGAACGTTGGGTCGTAAGAGATACAGTTAGGGATAGTGTTCGCTTGGATGTGCGAGTGACCATCTTCGTGCTGTAGACCTTCACCGTTCAGTGTTGTACGACCTGCAGTAGCACCTAGTAGGAAGCCACGAGCTTGTTGGTCGCCTGCTAGCCATGCCATGTCACCAATACGTTGGAAACCGAACATTGAGTAGTAGATGTAGAACGGGATCATCGGTAGATCGTTTGTGCTGTATGAAGTTGCAGCAGCAACCCATGAAGCCATAGAACCTAGTTCGTTGATACCTTCTTGAAGAACTTGACCAGACGTTGCTTCTTTGTAGTAAGAAACGATGCCTTTATCTTCAGGTGTGTATTCTTGACCGTGTGGGTTGTAGATACCAACCTGACGGAATAGACCTTCCATACCAAATGTACGAGCTTCATCACAGATGATAGGAACGATGTTCTTACCAATGTTCTTATCTTTAAGAAGGATGTTTAGCGTACGTACATAAGCCATAGTTGTAGAGATATCACGCTTCTGTTCACCTAGTAGAGGTGCGAATGCGTCTAGCTCAGGAACCTTGAACTCTTGAGTAAACTTAGGAAGACGTGCAGGTGTGTAACCGTGTAGAGCGTTACGACGAGCGTGCATGTATTCGTACTCAGGCGTACCTTCTTCCAGTTTCAGGTAAGGAAGTTCAGCGATCTTCTCATCTGAAAGGATGTCTTCTAGGCCTAGGCGATCACGTAGGTGTTGAACATGAGTCATGTCCATTTTCTTAACACCGTGTGCAATGTTCTTACCTTCAGCTGCATCACCCATGCCGTAACCTTTAACAGTCTTAGCTAGGATTACAGTTGGCTTGCCGTTTGTCTCTTTTGCATTGTTGAATGCAGCAAACAGTTTAGAAGAATCGTGACCACCACGCTTAAGAGCGAAGATTTCGTCATCAGTCATGTCTGCAACTAGTGCAGCTGTTTCTGGGTACTTACCAAAGAAGTGCTCACGTACGTATGCGCCATCTTTAGATTTGAATGTTTGGTAGTCACCATCGATAGTTTCATTCATTAGTTGAAGAAGCTTACCAGTAGTGTCTTTAGCTAGTAGAGAATCCCAGTTGCTACCCCAGATAACTTTAACAACGTTCCAACCTGCGCCTTTGAATAGGCCTTCAAGTTCTTGGATGATGCTACCGTTACCCATTACAGGGCCGTCTAGACGCTGTAGGTTACAGTTGATTAGGAAACATAGGTTGTCTAGCTTCTCACGCGCAGCGAAAGAGATAGCACCACGTGATTCTGGCTCATCCATCTCACCGTCACCTAGGAACGCGTATACGCGTTGCGCTGAAGTTTCTTTCAGGCCACGGCCGTCAAGGTACTTAAGGAAGCGCGCTTGGTAGATAGCAGAGATAGGGCCAAGACCCATAGATACTGTCGGGAACTGCCAGAACTCAGGCATCAGTTTCGGGTGCGGGTAAGAAGGGATACCTTTACCATCAACTTCTTGACGGAAGTTATCTAGCTGTTCTTCAGTTAGACGACCTTCAACGAATGCACGAGAGTAGATACCAGGAGAGATGTGACCTTGGTAGTAAACTAGATCGCCACCGTCTGTCTCGTTTGGAGCACGGAAGAAGTGGTTGAAACATACTTCGTAGAACGCTGCTGCTGACTGGTAAGAAGCCATGTGACCACCAAGGTCTAGGTCTTTCTTAGAAGCACGCAATACGATCATGATTGCGTTCCAGCGAATAATCGAACGAATACGACGCTCAAGAGTTACGTCACCAGGGTAAGCTGGCTCTTGTGCTGCTGGAATTGTGTTGATGTAGTTTGTGTTGATGCCTGTAGCCATATCAACACCATCTAAACGCGCTTTATCTAGAACTTGTTCTAGTAAAAACTGTGCACGTTCTACACCTTCTTCACGTACTACTGACTCAAGAGCTTCTAACCAATCTTGAGTTTCCAGAGCATCAACGTCATGCTTCATGTCAGACATGGCGATCTATCCTTTTTGTTAGTTGGATTCTACTAAACACGTAAATAGCCGAAGTATTACGGCTATTTACCCTGTTGAATTCGACGTAAAGAACGTTCGCGGCGCGACTCTTCTTTGGTCAAATCCATCAATGTTTCTTCGATGTAAGCTAAATGAGAGTGTGACATTTCACGTGCCTGTTCTGGCTGTCCTGAAACGATCGCATCCACAATGTTAGCTCGATGTATACTCACTTTCTCCACAACGTCTTTACGACGATGCAACAGCTTTAAATTTTCTAAGACGTTTTGTTCGAGTAACGGAGCCAAACTACGAACAATGTGCAATAACACCACATTGTGCGCTGCCTCTGTTAAAGCAATAAGAAAAGCCATCACCGCTGCAGATTCGGCTTCAATATCAACCTTATCTTGCGCACCGCGAATTTTTTCTTGGCATGCTTGAATTCGAGCAAAGTCTTCATCAGTTCCACGCAATGCCGCGAAGTAAGCCGAAATCCCTTCCATCGCATGACGCGATTCCAACAAGTCTAGTTGGGTTTCAGAATGGGACGACAACAAATTAAGCAAAGGATCTGAAAAGCTTTTCCAGATATTTTCGCTAACAAACGTACCTCCACCTTGACGGCGAGTAAGCAAGCGTTTTGCTTCTAAACGTTGTATCGCTTCTCGGATCGAAGGACGAGACACATCGAACTGTTTCGCCAGTTCGCGCTCAGGCGGCAGCTGCTGCCCTGGAGCCAGTGTTCCTTCCACTATCAACCTTTCTAACTCTTGTTCGATAACATCGGAGAGTTTTGGCTGACGAATCCTTTGATAAGCCATAGTTTGTTGTTCTTCTTTTTCTTCGCTGACAATTGGTAATACCAATTTTAAGTTGGGCAGAAATTAACATAATTAAAACGCCACTGTCCAGCCTAAAATTGACCTGCATCATAGAATACAGCGTGAATTAACCATGATTTAACAAATGAAATTTAAAACAGCAACCAAATTGGTCTTACCATTTACAGGGGTAATACTTTTGGGGAGTGTTCGTGCTAGAAAGTTTCAGGATAAAAATGAATTGTTTCAGAAAGATTAGTGTCACTCGTTTAAAAATCGAACCAAGCGCACATTTAGGGTGGAAATTCTGTTCATAAGTTTTAATAAATGAGTGTTTGATAAGTTCGTCACACTCTCAATTAATTGATGCGCTTCTCTCCACCACTTTCTTTACATCGCAACAACAAAAATTCACAAGTCATTATGCCAGGCGTTGACTATTCAACGCCCACCAGCGGTAAGCCCATCGTCAAAAACTGAGGCTTAAGCTTTGAGATTTTTTTTAAACTTCTGCCAATCAAACACCAAGCCAGGGTCAGTTTTACGCAAAGGCGCTATATATTGATGGCCAGTGATACGCTCACTGGTGATTTGAGGAAACGTCGATACGAGCGTTTCTGTTAATTGGCTAAGCGCTTGATACTGCTGCTCGCTATAAGCTACAAAGTCACTACCTTCCAGTTCAATACCAATAGAGTAATCATTGCACCTTTCACGCCCTGCAAAACTCGACTGGCCAGCATGCCAAGCTCGGTCTAAGAAAGAAACGAACTGCACCACTTCCCCATCGCGACGAATCAAACAGTGCGCCGACACGCCCATTTGGTGAATCACCTTAAAAAACGGGTGTTCCTTCGGGTCGAGTTTGCCCGTAAAAAACAGTTCTATGTAAGGCCCACCAAATTGACCCGGAGGCAAGCTAATGTTGTGAACCACCAGCAGAGAGATATCGTCGGCACTCGGTCGAGCATCAAAATACGGAGAAGGAACATGCCGAGCGTTGTCGTACCATCCGTTGGAGCTGATCGTCATCTTGGTCTCACTTTCTTTTCTGCTAGCACAATAAGATGTGACCTTGCCCATAGAGCAGTCGCGCTAGCCTCTTTAATTTGAAGTTAAGCAAGAGTATCATTCCATTCCCACTCCCTTTCAAGATTAGATTTGCGATGAAAAATACACATAACAGCCACCAACGCCTTGACTACTTAAAAGAGCAACTGCCTCTAGAGATCACTCGTGCAGTAGCCGAGACTATCAAAGAAGATCTAGGTGGTACGTTAGATCCAGCGGCTGATATTACGGCAAGTCTAATCCCTGCAGACGCAATCAACAGTGCAACCATCATTACCCGTGAGCACGGCGTGTTCTGCGGTAAAGCTTGGGCTGATGAAGTGTTTAAGCAACTGGGCGGTGAAGTGACTATCGAGTGGAACGTAGAAGATGGCGACAAGGTTGAACCAAACCAAACGCTTTGCACGCTAACAGGCCCAGCACGCGCGCTATTAACGGGTGAGCGCAATGCAATGAACTTCATTCAAACGCTATCTGGTTGTGCGACTACGACCGCTATCTACGCAGACAAAATTAAACACACTGAATGCCGCCTGTTGGATACGCGTAAAACCATCCCTGGCCTACGCAGTGCACTGAAATACGCGGTGGCTTGTGGTGGCGGTTTCAACCACCGTATCGGTGTTTTCGATGCCTACCTAATTAAAGAAAACCACATCATCGCATGTGGCGGTATTGAAAAAGCTATTTCAACAGCAAAAGAGCTAAACCCGGGTAAGCCTGTAGAAGTGGAAACTGAGAGCCTAGAAGAGCTAGAGCAAGCTATCAACGCTGGCGCAGACATCATCATGCTAGACAACTTCACTACGGACATGATGCGTGAAGCAGTTAAGATTAACGCGGGTCGTGCTGCACTAGAAAACTCTGGTAACGTGACACTAGACACCATCGCAGAATTTGCTGAAACGGGTGTTGATTACATCTCGGTAGGTGCACTAACTAAGCACCTGAAAGCAATGGATCTATCAATGAGATTCAAAGCGTAATTGACTGAATAATAAATAATTTCTGTAAAGGTACTGTTAATAACGGTGCCTTTTTTATTGCCTGAATTATCAATATTTCAAGCAGTTATTTAAGCTGATCGCATAATTTTGCCTGCTATATGAAACACTACACCAATAAACACCAAACCACTCGCGACCGCGCCTGAACACCATTCCACTACCCCATCTCAACTTCTATTCTTTCCATCAACCAGTGCTTGCGCTGAAACAAACTAAACAATGGAATAGAACAATGAAAAACAAAAGAACAAGTCAGAAAGGCTTTACGTTAATTGAATTGATGATCGTGGTGGCGATCATTGGAATTTTGTCGGCTTTTGCAGTGCCTGCTTATCAAAACTATACGATGAGAGCTCATGCGAGTGATATGTTAAACGCGTCATCTGCCATGAAAACAGCTGTTGGCCTTTGTCTATCTGATAGCATATCAGCAGCCAGTTGTACTTCCGGTAACAGTGGCGTTCCAGCAAAACAAATATTTACAGGTTTTGAAGTTCTAGCAAAATTAAGTGGTGGGGCCGCTATAGTTGAATCTGCAGTATCAGGCAGTAAAGGATCACTACCTACTTCTGCAAAAGTAACCTTGACTTCAAATAAAGATACTAGCGGAATTAGTTGGACTGTCGAATGTTCAGATACAGATAATAATGTTAATGCCTCTGATTGGTGTCCTGTCAAATAATGCTAACCAACCTCCCCACGGTTCTACGTCAGGCTAATCTACTTAGTCTGACTCAAGAACAAGCCGTTGCGGAACATGTACATGCTTCAGCTGTTTCTACACCTGAAGCTTTACTCGCTCTGAATTTCTTCAGCAGCGATTCCTTAGCAAACAACATTAAAACCATCTTCGGCTTACCGTTAGTACGATTAGCCAATACTGACTACGAATCCCTGTGTGAACAATTAGGACTTCGTGAACTAATTACCAAGTATCGTGCTATTCCAATTTCAGTTTCTAGCTCAACTCTCACACTCGCTTCTGCCGACCCTACGAATTTACAGGCTGAAGATGACTTTCGATTCGCAACCGGATTACAGATTGAATTGGTTGTCGCCAACTACTCCGAATTAGAAGGCGCAATACGCAAGCTGTATGGCCGTTCTATTTCAGGGCAAGATTCGAAACGCAAAGAGATCACCCAAGACGAACTCGCTAATCTCGTTGAGGTGTCTGACGATGAGATAGCGTCGATTGAAGACCTCAGCCAAGACGATTCACCTGTCAGCCGCTTTATCAATCAGATACTGGTTGATGCGGTGCGTAAAGGTGCATCAGATATCCATTTTGAACCTTACGAGGAACACTACCGAGTACGACTGCGTTGTGATGGCATCCTTGTCGAGATCCAACAACCCGCCTCTCACTTAAGTCGTCGTCTATCAGCTCGTTTAAAGATTCTCGCCAAGCTTGATATCGCTGAACGTCGCCTGCCTCAAGACGGTCGTATTAAACTGCGTCTAAATGACGACTTGGCGATAGATATGCGAGTCTCCACATTACCAACCTTGTGGGGTGAGAAAATTGTACTGAGGCTACTCGATAGCAGCGCTGCTAATTTAGATATCGATAAGTTAGGTTATAGCGAAGATCAAAAAGCACTCTACCTTAATGCATTGAAACGCCCACAAGGGATGATCTTAATGACCGGGCCCACAGGCAGCGGAAAAACCGTCTCCCTTTATACTGGCCTTCGAGTGCTCAACACTACTGAACGCAACATCTCAACAGCTGAAGACCCAGTGGAGATTAACCTGTGTGGTATCAATCAAGTACAAGTAACACCTAAGATCGGCTTTGGGTTTGCTGAAGCACTTCGATCATTTTTGCGACAAGATCCTGATGTTGTAATGGTTGGAGAGATCCGCGACTTGGAAACAGCAGAGATCGCGATCAAAGCATCGCAAACGGGTCACTTGGTCCTTTCAACACTGCACACGAACTCCGCCGCAGAAACCGTGACCCGGCTTGCTCATATGGGAATCGAGCCCTTTAACCTCGCTTCATCATTGAGTTTGATTATCGCCCAACGACTGGCAAGGCGGTTGTGTAACCATTGTAAAGAAAGTGACGACTCGCCAGACATATTTCTGCGTCACTCGATTCCTAACAGCCAAACCATCTACAAAGCGAGTCCTCAAGGTTGCAATGAGTGTAACCAGGGTTATTCGGGTCGAGTGGGTATCTATGAAGTGATGCCGTTTAGCGATCAACTGAAAAGCAACCTAATCGACAAACCTAACGCGTTAGCCATTGAAAACTTGGCACGTCGAGAAGGCATGAGAACTCTGCAAGAGTCGGGGCTAGATAAATTGCTTGAAGGCACCACCAGCTATCAAGAACTGCAACGTGTTCTGTACATATAAACTAATGGATCACCAATGAGTAGCAAGTCCAAACAATCACAACTAAAAAGCTATCACTGGAAAGGCATTAATAGTTCCGGCAAGAAAGTGTCTGGGCAGACCTTAGCGCTCACCGAATTGGAAGTACGAGAAAAGCTCAAAGAGCAGCACATTCAGATTAAGAAAATCAAAAAGAAAAGTATTTCAGCCGTCACTCGTTTAACCCATAGAGTCAAAGCCAAAGACATCACTATTTTGACTAGGCAGCTAGCGACCATGCTGGCTACGGGGGTGCCTATCGTGCAAGCCATCAAGTTGGTATCAGACAACCACCGTAAAGCTGAAATGAAATCGATTTTATCGCACATCTGCAAAGGCGTAGAAGCCGGAACGCCAATATCAAAAGCGATGCGAACCGCAAGCCGTCACTTTGATGACCTCTATACTGACTTGGTCGCGACAGGCGAACTTTCCGGTAATCTAGCGCAAGTATTCGAACGCTTGGCAACTTATCGAGAAAAGAGTGAACAGTTAAAGTCTAAGGTTATAAAAGCACTGATCTACCCAGCGATGGTGGTCATTGTTGCACTAACTGTCTCCTACCTAATGCTAACCATGGTCATCCCGGAATTTGAATCGATGTTTTCTGGTTTCGGAGCAGACTTGCCTTGGTTCACTCAACAAGTGCTTTATCTTTCCCATTGGATGCAGGCCTACAGTTTCTATACTGCTATCGGTATTGGTTTATTATTCCTATCCATTCAGCAACTGCGTCAGCGATCTTATTCGATTCGACTTTCAACCAGTCGTCTTGGTTTACGCTTTCCTATCTTGGGTGCTGTCATCACTAAGGCATCAATTGCAAAGTTCAGCCGGACGCTATCAACCAGCTTTAGTTCTGGGATCCCTATCTTAACGAGCCTGAAAACCACGGCGAAAACGGCGGGTAATTTGCATTATGAAGCGGCAATCATCGAGGTTCACCGTGAGACTGCCGCAGGCATGCCGATGTACATTGCAATGCGCAATACCAATGCCTTTCCGGAGATGGTTTTACAGATGGTCATGATTGGTGAAGAGTCAGGAAACCTTGATGATATGCTCAATAAAGTAGCCTCGATTTACGAGTTTGAAGTAGACAACACCGTCGACAATTTAGGCAAGATTCTAGAGCCACTGATCATCGTGTTTTTAGGCACCGTTGTTGGTGGACTTGTGGTTGCGATGTACTTACCGATCTTTAATCTTATGAGTGTGTTAGGATAGTTAAAGCAACTAAACACCCATGAGCAGCAATCTCTGCTCACCTTGATTAAGTGGTAAAGGACACTATGGAAGTATTTCACTACTATCCTTGGCTATTCCCCGTATTAGCTTTCATTTTTAGCCTTCTTATCGGCAGCTTCCTCAACGTAGTCATACACCGTTTACCGATTATGATGGAACGCGAATGGCAACAAGAGTGCTCGGAATATTTCTCTCAATATAAAATTCCAGCGCCAGAGGGAAAGTTCAATCTCAGCATTCCTCGTTCAACCTGCCCGAAATGCAAAACCCAATTAAGAATCGTCGACAATATCCCAGTGTTAAGCTGGTTGCTCTTAAAGGGTAAGTGCCACAGCTGCGCTAATCCAATCAGTGCTCGCTACCCTTTGGTCGAACTGCTTACAGCAATACTTTGCACAATGGTTGCTAGCCACTTTGGTTTCAGTTACTACGCCATTGCTTTGATTCTTTTCACCTTCGCACTGATTACCGCGACCTTTATCGATCTCGATACCATGTTGTTGCCTGATCAAATCACCTTGCCTTTGGTATGGTCCGGTATCGCATTAGCACTGTTTAATATCGGCCCAGTATCGCTGCAAGATTCCGTGGTTGGCGCAATGGCTGGTTACCTCGCTTTATGGTCTGTTTATTGGTTGTTCAAACTGCTAACAGGTAAAGAAGGCATGGGTTACGGTGACTTCAAACTCCTGGCTGCGCTTGGTGCATGGCTTGGTTGGCAACACCTACCGATGATCATCCTTTTATCTTCGCTGGTAGGCCTTGTGTTTGGTTTAATTCAACTTCGCCTGAAACAGCAAGGCATAGATAAAGCCTTTCCATTTGGCCCTTACCTTGCAATTGCGGGTTGGGTAAGCTTGATGTGGGGTAACGACATCATGGGTTGGTATTTCACTTCTGTACTAGGAATTTAACCATGGCAATCATTATCGGATTAAGCGGCGGTATCGCCAGTGGCAAAACCACGGTCGCTAACCTGTTCAATGAGCATTTTAATATTGATATTGTTGATGCTGATATCGTGGCACGTGAAGTGGTTGCGCTGGGCAGTGACGGTTTAAAACAGATTACAGAACACTTTGGTGAGTCTATCTTGCTTGAAGATGGAACTCTCAACCGAAGTCGACTGCGTGAGCTGATCTTCTCTGATCCTAAAGAGAAGCAGTGGCTCAATGATCTTCTTCATCCCATGATCCGTGACAAAATTGACAGTGACCTGTCTAAAATCACATCCCCGTATGGTTTATTAGTTGCACCGCTATTGGTGGAAAACCAAATGCAAGGCATGGCCGATCGCGTATTAATTGTTGATGTGCCAGCAGAAGTTCAAATAGAACGTACGATGAGTCGTGACAATGTTTCTAGGGAACAAGTTGCATCAATTTTAAAATCACAGGCTTCAAGAGAACAACGCTTAGCAGTTGCAGATGACGTGATTAAAAACCATACTAAAAACCAAGAACTTTTGCCTCAAATCACAGATTTACATCAAAAGTATCTGGCAATCAGTGCTGTAGATGGGTCAGAATAGAACAATGTTGAATGAAGGTTTGCTCGATGATCACCCATAAATTTGAACATCCTCTAAATGAGAAAACACGCATCTACTTAAGAGTCGAATCACTCTTGAGGCAGCTACACTTGTCTTCTACATTTTCTGATGCTCAACAGTATCAACTCTTTTTCCGTTCCATCTTTGATCTGATTGAAATCTTCGAACAGATCCAACTCAAGAGCGAACTGGCAAAAGATATTGAGAAGCAACGTGTAACCTACAAAAGCTGGTTGGATGTTGAAGGTGTCGATCAAGAGATGCTGACATCACTACTTAATGACATTGGTAACATCTATCGTGATCTGATGCAGGCAGAACGTTTTGGCCAATCACTTAAAGAAGACCGCTTCCTGAGTGCGATTCGCCAGCGCTTTAATCTTCCAGGTGGCTCATGCTGCTTTGATTTACCGGCACTGCATTATTGGCTGCACCTTCCTCTTGATAAGAGAATGCGAGATGCTAAAGCTTGGATGGACAGCTTACAGCCTCTGTATGAAGCGCTAACACTGTGGTTGAAGCTCACCAGAGAAACGGGTCACTTCAAAGAGCAAATCGCTCGTGCTGGCTTCTTCCAGAGCGATGCAGATGAAGCGAATATCCTTCGTCTTTCTATTCCGATGCAATACGGTGCCTACCCGATGATCTCCGGTCACAAGAACCGCTTTGCTGTTAAGTTCATGAGCTTTGAAACTGGGCAAGCCTGTACTCAAGACATCGAATTTGAATTGGCAATCTGCACCTAATTAATTTCCTTTTATAGTTTGGCTTGAGTCCTCACTCGAGCCTAAACTCACTATTATTACACCTTCAAATTAAGAATCACTATGTCGAAGAAAATCACCATCGTTAAATGCCCTCAATGTAATGCTGACGTTGAATGGGGCGAACAAAGCCCGCACCCCCCGTTTTGCAGCAAGCAATGTCAGATGATTGATTTCGGTGAATGGGCAGACGAAGAGAACAGCATCGCTGGCGCACCAGATATGTCAGATAGCGATGGTTGGTCGGAAGATCCGTACTAAGCGAGTAGCGAGTAGCGAG
>NZ_JBFRSC010000004.1:0-17472 GCF_041473335.1 Vibrio sp. 10N.222.55.C7 | reverse complement strand
CGAGTAGCGAGTAGCGAGTAAATTTTGAAGGGTTGGCGTTTAACGTCAATCCTTTTTTATTGCCTATAACACGGCGCTAGTAGAGATTCCCTACTCCTTCCTTCGTCAGTCTAGGGAATGACGGTTAAATATGAGTTTCGTCTGGTTTGTCATCCTCAAGAGTGAGGTACGAGCGAATTGGGGGATCTCTTACCTGCTAAGCTCCAAATAACAGACACAAAAAAGCGGAGCCAAATGGCTCCGCTTTTATCGATAGAATGCAAAAAGAATTACTTCTTAGTAAGCTTCTCTTTAATACGAGCTGACTTACCAGAACGCTCACGTAGGTAGTACAACTTGGCACGACGTACTGCACCACGGCGTTTAACTTCGATGCTATCAACCATTGGAGAGTGAGTTTGGAACGCACGCTCTACGCCTTCACCGTTCGAGATCTTACGAACTGTGAATGCAGAGTGTAGACCACGGTTACGAATAGCGATTACAACGCCTTCGAAAGCCTGTAGACGCTCACGGTCACCTTCTTTTACCTTAACCTGAACTACAACAGTGTCACCTGGTGCGAATTTAGGAAGGTCTGATTTTAGTTGCTCTTCTTCAAGAGCCTTGATGATGTTGCTCATTTGTATAAATTCCTAGAATAAACTGATACTAAATTTAATAGGTTACTGCTTGCTTTTCGTTAAGAGCGTTGCTCTTTAATGAATTCAGCCAGTAATTGTTCCTGTTCGTCAGTCAGAGCTAGGTTTTCCAGGAGTTCTGGTCTTCTTAGCCAAGTTCGGCCCAACGATTGTTTTAATCGCCAGCGACGAATGTCCTTATGGTTTCCAGACTTGAGTACCGATGGTACATCTTTATCGTCTAGCACCTCAGGGCGCGTATAATGGGGACAATCTAGCAAACCATTTGCAAAAGAATCTTCTTCTGCTGAAGCGAAATCTCCAAGTACACCCGGAACAAACCGAGATACTGAATCAATCAGCGTCATGGCTGGCAGTTCGCCACCCGTCATCACAAAATCTCCAATCGACCATTCTTCGTCAACTTCAGATTCAATGATGCGCTCATCTACCCCTTCATAGCGACCACAAATAAGAAGTAAATTCTCGTTTGTTGCCAGCTCTTCAACACCTTTCTGGTCGAGTTTACGACCTTGAGGTGAAAGATAGATGACTTTCGTCTTTCCCGGTGCTGCTTGCTTGGCAGTTTTGATAGCGTCGCGCAAAGGCTGAACCATCATTAACATGCCAGGACCACCACCGTAAGGTCTGTCATCAACAGTGCGATGTTTATCATGAGTGAAATCACGAGGATTCCATGTCTCAATAGATAAAAGACCTTTTTTAACCGCTTGACCTGTTACTCCAAAATCAGTAACAGAACGGAACATTTCAGGAAAAAGGCTAATAATGCCAACCCACATGTGTTCTCTCGCTCTGTAATTTGGAGTTAGAATCCAGGATCCCAGTCAACTTCGATCCGGCGAGCTTCGCGATCAACTTTCTTGATCACTTGCTCTTCAAGGTACGGTACTAACCGTTCCTTTTGGCCAAAAGCATCTTTAAGATTTGCTTTGATTACTAGAACATCGTTCGAGCCAGTTTCTAATAGGTCAGTGACCTCACCAAGGTCGTAACCTTTAGTGGTAAAAACTTGCATACCGAACAATTCGCGCCAGTAGAATTCATCTTCTGACAATTCAGGTAACGAAGCAGGGTCAATAGCAATTTCAAAGTTAGTCATCAGTTGCGCGTCTTCACGAACATCTAATCCCGCTAGCTTACATACATAACCTTGGCCATGACGTTTCCAGCTCTCAACTTTGTACTCAACCCACTTACCCTTTAGGTTTAAATACCAAGGGCTGTAATCAAATATGCTTTCAGCATTGTCTGTGTAGGAGAACACTTTGAGCCAGCCACGAATACCATAGGTAGACCCAAGTTTACCCATGACAATTCTATTATTTTGCTCGCTCATAGTTTCTTTACCCTTCATCGACATAAGCTATTTCTCTTTAAAAAAGAATTAAGCCGCTTTTTGAGCGTCTTTAACTAGCTTAGCTACACGATCAGATAGAGATGCGCCTTGACCAACCCAGTGGTTAACACGATCTAGGTCTAGACGTAGACCTTCTTCTTGACCTTGAGCTGTAGGGTTAAAGAAACCTACTTTCTCGATGAAACGGCCAGTTGCAGCGTTACGGCTATCCGCAACTACGATTTGATAAAATGGGCGCTTCTTTGCACCGTGACGTGCCAAACGAATGGTTACCATGTCGTCCTCTTTGCTTTCTTAATAAAATAATTAACCCCAAGTATAAGTAAATAGCTTGGGGTCTCGTGCCAAATTAAAGCCCCGGAATTTTACTCTTATTCCGGTGCAATGCAAGGGCTTTAGCTATTTTTTCACCAACATAGCTGCCGTACACTTTCTGTGACACGGCTAACACTATGAAAAGTAACGTAGCTAAAGCTTACATTTGTAGATTATCGACCAAACGGGTTAAAGCCACCACCCATTCCGCCCATACCTCCACCGCCGCCCATCATGCCTTGCATGTTGCGCATCATGCCTTTCATGCCACCTTTCTGCATCTTCTTCATCATCTTCTGCATTTGGGTGAACTGCTTAAGCATACGGTTTACATCTTGTACCTGTGTACCAGAACCAGCGGCAATACGCTTTTTGCGAGAGCCTTTGATTAGGTCAGGGCGTTGACGCTCTTTCATGGTCATAGAGTTGATGATCGCTTCCATTTGCTTGAACATCTTGTCATCAACTTTATCTTTAACGTTATCTGGTAGCTGAGACATGCCTGGAAGCTTATCCATCATGCCCATCATGCCGCCCATGTTTTGCATCTGACCTAGTTGTTCACGGAAGTCTTCAAGGTCAAAGCCTTTCTTCTCTTTGAACTTCTTAGCCAGTTTCTCTGCTTTCTCGGTATCAACGTTTTTCTGTAGGTCTTCAATAAGAGACAGTACGTCGCCCATACCTAAGATACGAGAAGCAACACGATCTGGGTGGAACGGTTCTAGTGCGTCAGTCTTTTCACCAACACCCAAGAATTTAATCGGCTTGCCTGTGATATGACGAACAGACAGAGCAGCACCACCACGCGCATCACCATCAACTTTCGTCAAGATAACACCGGTTAGTGGTAGCGCATCACCAAAGGCTTTTGCAGTGTTCGCAGCATCTTGACCTGTCATTGCATCAACAACGAACAGTGTCTCTACTGGTTTAATTGCAGTATGAAGCTCTTTGATCTCGCCCATCATCTCTTCATCGATAGCCAAACGACCCGCAGTATCGACAAGTAGCACGTCGTAGAATTTCTTCTTCGCGTGGTCGATTGCAGCGTTTGCAATATCAAGAGGTTTTTGATCAGCTGAAGATGGGAAGAAGTCTACGCCAACATCGCTTGCTAACGTTTCAAGCTGTTTGATTGCCGCTGGACGGTAAACGTCGGCAGACACAACCAAGACTTTCTTCTTGTCACGCTCAGTTAGAAGCTTAGATAGCTTACCTACCGATGTGGTTTTACCCGCACCTTGTAGACCCGCCATTAAGATAACGGCTGGCGGCTGCGCTGCTAGGTTAAGAGCCTCGTTAGACTCACCCATCACCGCTTCAAGTTCAGCTTGAACGATCTTAATGAATTCTTGACCAGGCGTTAGAGATTTAGAAACCTCAACACCCACAGCGCCTTCTTTTACGCGCTTAACAAAATCGCGGACAACGGGCAGTGCAACGTCGGCTTCAAGTAGCGCCATACGTACTTCACGCAGCGTCTCTTTAATATTGTCTTCGGTCAGACGACCTTTACCGCTGATGTTCTTCAGCGTTTTGGATAGACGATCCGTTAAATTATCAAACATAGTTTTCTCTTCGCTCAAAACTGCGACTATTACTGTGAGTATACATTAGCGCGGATTAGAGTCATACCCGTTGTAGAGCGTTAATCATCCGTGCTTGTGATGTGAGACATTATTCACTTGGAATTGAATGAGGTTCGCCATAGCCCCAAAGAGCGATGCGAGGTATAATTCGCCAATTAGTAATCATTAAAATGGATACCATGGACAGTCTTATTGCGATCGCAGCAGCCTTTCTTTATACAATGGCGATTTCCACGATCATTCCAGGTCTCGTGCACCAAACAGGAATCCGTGTAAAAACGGTGTTTATCAGCGCATTACTTGCTCTAGCTTTCCATGCTTGGTTGCTTGGCGATTTGATTTTTAATGCCAGTGGCCAAAACCTCAGTATCTTGAACGTTGCTTCATTAATCAGTTTAATCATATCTGTGGTAATGAGCGGTGCAATGCTCAAAACCCGTCTGTGGTTTATCTTACCCGTCGTCTATAGCTTCGCTGCGCTGAACTTGATGGCTGCCACTTTTCTTCCAAGCACCTTCATCAAACATCTAGAGAATGACCCAAAACTGCTCGTGCACATCTCTTTGGCTCTATTCTCATACGCAACGTTAACTATCGGTGCGCTATACGCCCTGCAACTTGCGTGGCTAGATCACAAACTTAAAAAGAAAAAAGCCTTAGTGATAAACCCTAACCTACCTCCTTTAATGATGGTGGAAAGACAGCTTTTCAAGATCATTTTGATTGGTAATGGCTTATTAACAGGTACCTTGTTAACGGGTCTCATCTTCGTGCAAGATATGTTTGCTCAAGGAAAGGCACACAAGGCTGTGTTGTCTTTTATCGCTTGGGTTATCTACTCCATCCTTCTGTGGGGTCACTATCAGAAAGGTTGGCGTGGACAGAAAGTCACTTGGTTCGCACTGGCCGGCGCCAGCATGCTCACATTAGCCTACTTCGGTAGCCGCTTCGTCCAGGAAATCATCCTGAACTAGTCTGTAAAATAAAGGCAAGGTCTCACATACCTTGCCTTTAAAATATTGAGTGCAATACATTCAATTGACATCTCGACCATGTTCGGTCATAAATTAATCAAGATACACAAATAGGAAAAGAATAGTTTTGGACGACATATCAACGGGTATCTTATTTGCGCTACTCGCGTGTCTCATTGTAATTTCTGGTTATTTCTCTGGTTCCGAAACGGGCATGATGTCCCTGAACCGCTACCGTTTAAAGCACTTGGCCAATACGGGTCATAAAGGTGCCAAACGTGTAGAAAAACTTCTGAACCGCCCAGACAGATTGATTGGCCTCATCCTCATCGGCAACAATCTCGTCAACATTCTTGCATCTGCGATCGCTACTATTCTTGGTATGCGCATCTACGGGGATATCGGTGTGGCTATCGCTACTGGTACCCTGACTCTCGTGATCCTAGTATTCGCCGAGGTAACCCCAAAGACCATCGCTTCTCTATTTCCTGAACGTGTCTCTTACGCGAGCAGTATCCTTTTGATGATACTGATGAAGGTGCTATCACCATTGGTGATCTTAGTGAACTTCATTACCAACGGCTTCATTCGTATCTTAGGCGTTAAAGCCAGCCATGATGCAACCGACCACTTGAGCTCCGAAGAGCTTAGAACCGTGGTAAATGAAGCCGGTAGCTTAATCCCTCAACGTCACCAAGATATGTTGGTGTCTATTCTGGATTTAGAGCACGTCACCGTGAACGACATCATGGTGCCGCGTAATGAGATTACTGGTATCGACATCAATGACGACTGGAAATCGATCGTTCGTCAACTTACCCACTCGCCTCATGGTCGCGTAGTGCTGTACCGTGACCAAATAGATGAAGTGGTCGGCATGCTTAGGCTGCGTGAAGCTTACCGTCTGATGCTTGAAAAGAACGAATTCAATAAAGAAACCCTGTTGCGTGCCGCGGATGAGATCTACTTTATTCCTGAAGCGACACCACTCAATATTCAACTGCTTAAGTTTCAACGCAATAAGCAGCGCATCGGTTTGATTGTTGATGAGTATGGCGACATCAATGGTTTGGTTACATTAGAAGATATTCTAGAAGAGATCGTAGGTGAGTTTACCACCTCAATCACCCCAAGCTTATCTGAAGAGATTACTCCGCAAAGCGATGGCAGCTTCTTGATTGAAGGCAGTGCCAATATCCGAGATATCAACAAAGGCTTACAGTGGGCACTGCCTACCGATGGCCCAAGAACGCTGAATGGTTTGATACTGGAACATCTTGAAGATATTCCTGAGAGTCACCTGAGTGTTCAGGTTGCCAGCCACCCAATGGAAATTGTTGAGCTTGAAGAGAACCGCATCAAACTGGTTCGCGTGTTCCCACAGATCGTGAACGGCTAACTGAGTTATCACTGAATCTCTGTCTCGCCCTAAAATACGTTGACGAAAAAGGCCCGGTTCATTGAACCGGGCCTTTTAGTATCTAACTCGCCCTATCTAGGGTAGCTATCAATGACTAGTCGATCTTAAGCTCTTGCAGCATAGACTCTGGCAGTGCCAGTTCATCATTCTTGTTTACAGAGATGCCTGCAGCGATGATCGCATTCGCGATCTCTTTCGCTTCATCCAAAGAGTGCATTGCCGCGGTACCACATTGGTATTCGTTCAGCTCAGGGATCTTATTCTGGTTCTCAACTTTCAGTACGTCTTGCATCGCTGCCAACCAACCGTCAGCCACTTGTTGTTCTGTAGGCGTACCAATCAGGCTCATGTAGAAACCAGTGCGACAGCCCATCGGTGAGATATCGATGATCTCTACATCTGAACCGTTCAATTGATTACGCATGAAACCAGCATATAGGTGCTCTAGAGTATGGATACCTTTCTCAGATAGGATGTCTTTGTTTGGCGCAGTAAAACGCAGGTCAAACACAGTGATGGTATCCCCTTTTGGGGTTTGCATTGTTTTAGCAACACGAACGGCAGGTGCGTTCATGCGTGTGTGATCAACAGTGAAACTATCTAATAAAGGCATTGCTCTTCTCCATGACGGCTGGCTTTAGAAAAACCAGCTTCGATTGTCTTCTAGTTCTTTGCGGCACTGTTTCAGCTGCCATCCATAATCTTTTGCTTGCTGTTCGACTTTGCGCGCCACCTTAATTAGCGATGGCTTGCTGTTGTATGACTTACGCTTATAACCACCACGGCCTTCATGATAAGCTAGGTATTGGTTATATGGGTCCCATAGTGAGATGCCCAATTGACGACGCGTCTCGCTGGTATACCAACCGATGAACATCAATGCATCATCAAAGTTGGTTCTTGAACCACCGTTATTGGTCGCCTTTTGGAAGTCTTCCCAAGCAGGATCTTGAGCTTGTGCATAACCGTAGGCACTGCTTACACGCCCCCACGGTATAAAGCCAAGAATGTAATCTTTAGGTGGGCGCGCATCATGACGATAGCTACTCTCTTGTTTCACAAAAGCCATCGCAACGTTAATCGGCGTTCCCCATTCTTCTTGCATATCCAAGGCATCTTCATACCATGAAGGGTGCTCTCGAAAGATGCTACACAAATTATCTTGCTGCTTTGGCGGTGGCGTTGCACATCCAACCAACAGGCTAGAGACAACACCAACAGTCACTACAGGTAACCATTTACTACTCACTCGAGTAGGCTGACCTAATAAGGCTTGCTTCCTTTCCACCAAAGTCTCGCTATGCTTTTAAATACGAAAAATAATCCGCCAAGAAGCTATCAAAATCTTGAGTGCTTGCTTCTTCACTTTGTTGCTGAGCAATCACAGAACGTTGAACTTCTGCTTCCATCAACTCAGCTGAATATACTTTGTATTGGTGCGCTTTGTGTTGCTGAGCGTACGTTTTACCTAACGCGCAACCCACTTTACCTAAGCCGCCCAATTTTTTGGTCTCTTCTAGCAACTGGCCAGAAATAGTTAGCTCAGGGTTATCAATCCAAGCCTCAAGCGTATCGCATGTTTCTTGGTATGCACGACCACCTTGTTCAGCGTCCATCATCTCGGCAATAGAGCGCAGATCTTTGAAGACACGCTTCGCCCAATCTTGCAGAGACAATCGCTCACCATGACAACCGATTTGTAGCTCTAGACCAACCTGACGACCTTGTAGGATCACCTTGTTCCAGTTATCGCGCCAGCATTCAAGCTCGCAGTTATCCATCTCAGCAGAGTCCGTTAGCACACTCCACGTTAGGAATAAGTCTAGGAAGCGAACCTGCTGCTCATTGATACCAATTGAGCTGAATGGGTTTACATCTAAAGAACGAACCTCAATGTACTCAACACCACCGCGTGCCAATGCTTCAGATGGTTTCTCACCACTCTTCGCCACACGCTTAGGGCGGATTGGAGCGTAAAGCTCATTTTCAATTTGCAGTACGTTGCTATTCAACTGACGGTATTCACCATCAACCTTAGTGCCAATCTCGGCAAATTCTTCTGATGGTGTGCGAATCGCTTGATTCAAACCTTCAAGGTATTGGTCTAGGCTGTTGAAACCAATCTTCAACACACTTTGCGCACTGTTCGTGTAGCCAAGGTCGCTCAGGCGCAGTGCCGTTGCTTTTGGCAGATACAGTGTCTCGCCAATCTTTTCAAAAGGCAGGTTTGTCTCTCTTCCTTTGATGAAAGAAGAACATAGCGCAGGTGAAGCACCGAAGAAGTATGGGATTAACCAACCAAAGCGGTAGTAGTTACGAATCAAACCAAAGTAAGCATCTGACTTAGATTCACAACGCGCTTCTTCAGTTTGCTCTCCAAACAGGCTATCCCAAAAGCTTTCTGGGAAAGAGAAGTTGAAGTGAACACCAGAGATAATCTGCATCAGGCTACCGTAACGACGTTTTAGGCCTTCACGATATAGGGTCTTCATCTTACCGTTATTCGAGGTGCCGTATTGCGCTAGCTGAATGTAATCTTCACTGCCAACGTAACAAGGCATAGAAAGCGGCCATAGTTTTTCGCCGTCTAACTTGGTTTGCGTGAAGTGGTGGATATCAGACAACTGATTCAAAAGCGTCGGAACGTCGTTAGAAACAGGCGTGATAAATTCCAGTAGCGACTCAGAGAAATCGGTCGTTACCCATTCGTTCATCAACGCAGATCCCAAAGCCTCAGGGTGCGGCCCAGTAGCAAGGTGCCCATCTTCCGTGTAGCGTAATGTTTCCCTTTCAACACCACGACCAAATTGAGAGAAGGTCTTAGGGTTGGTTGCAACTTGCTTTAGTCGCGCAGCAAAATCAGTCAAAATTCAGTTCACTTATCTTATATTGTTCTGATTAGAACTATCATAAATTAGGTTGGAGGAGAAAAGTAGAGTCTCTTCCCTCCCCCTTTAATGTGTACTCTAACGAATGATTTCAAGCTCTTCTATTGGAATATCTAACTTTTCTAATTGCGGGCGAAGCGAAGTCGCGTCACCAACAACGATTATTTGATAATCATTCGGGTCAAACCATTTCTTAGATAGCTCGTTTAAGGTCTCTTTTGAAACCGTTTCAACTATCTGATTACGCTGTTGTAGGTAATCTTCATCAAGGCTCAATGCAACAATATTACTCAACAACCCCGCCTTTTGACTTGGCGTTTCGTATTTAAGTGCATCTTGTTGACCGACGGCAAGGCGCATAAATTTCACCTCTTCGTCAGTTAATCCACTTTGGCTAAACTCATTCAGCTCATTAATAAACTCTTGAATCGATGGAACCGTCGCATTCGCCCTTACCTGCGCGCTAAATACCACTGCGCCAGTTTCACGAGTACTTGCGAAGTAACCGCTTGCACCGTAAGTGTAGGCTTTGTCTTCACGTAGGTTCTGGTTGATACGGCTATTGAAGTTGCCCGCTAAGTTAAAGTTAGCTAACTGGCTCAAATACAATTCGCCCGTCGCATCAAACGGCAGGCCCTTACGAACCAAGCGAACAATGCTTTGCGGCGCACCCGGTTTATCAACTAAGTACAGGTGCTGACCAGAAAGCTCTTTAACGATCTGTGGACGCGTTAATGGTGCCGCATCGCCTTGCCACTCTTCAAAGAATTGTAGCTGTTTCCCTACCTCTTTCTTCGAGATGTCTCCCACAACAACAATATTGGCACCTTCTGGTGTGTAATGTTGCGCATAGAATTTTTTCACATCGTCTAAGGTCAATTTCGATAGAGATTCCTTAGTACCATCACTTGCACGAGCAAAAACAGTGTCACTAAACAGCACTTCACGGGTTGCTTGAGAAGCCATCCAACTTGGCTGCTGATGCTGATACACAACGCCTTCTAGCATCTGTTTCTTAACGCGCTCAAAATCTTGCTCATCGAACTTAGGATCGAATAGAACCTCTTGCACAATCGCTAAGGTTTGAGGCAAGTTTTTCTCTAGCGTCGAGACTGAAATATCTGTGGTGTAGCTGCCCGCACTAATGCTCACGCTGCTACCAAGTTTATCTAAGGTCGCTTGTAACTCTTCAACGGTTCGTTTAGTTGAGCCTTCTTCCATCATCGAAGCCGTTAGGTTCGCTAGGCCTTCTTGCCCTTTGCGAACATAGCGTTCGCCTGCAGGCAATTGAATTTGCAGCTGTACTGTCGGCGTTTCACTGGTCACGGTACCAATTAAGTCAGTGCCATTTGCAAAGTGCATGCGGTACAACTCAGGCATGGTCGCCTCAACACCAAAGTTCACTTCTGGCATCACACTGCGATCAAAGGTATCCGGTGCCTTTCTGAAATCCAGTTGATCTTCCGTCACCTTGCTGTATTCCGGCAACGTACGTGGTGGCGTGGTAAAGGTCGCTTCACGAACCGCCAAATCGAGCTTTTTCTTAGGAACCACACTCAAGGTAACCTTGTGCTTACCTTCGATGAAATCTTGGTATGCCTTGCTCACGCTCTCAGGCGTCACCGCTCGGATTTGATCGAGTTGTGATTCAATGCGATCAGGCTGACCATAGAAGGTTTGGTTCGACGCGAGTTGCGACACCTTACCTTTAACGCTTTGCAATGCAAAAACAGCATTCGCTTCGGCCATGCCAGTGATCTGGTCTAAACGCTCTTGCTCAACGCCCTCTTTCGAGAATTGCTCCAGGGTATCCATCAGCTCTTTATTGAGAACCGTCAAATCGCCTTTTTCACCTGAGTTGCCCATTGCATACACGTACATGGTACACGCCAACTCAGCACAATCATGGAAAGAGCCAGCGCTGACGGCCTTCTGCGTTTTTACGAGGTTTTGATATAGGTAACTGTTGGTACCTGAACCTAACACGTTAGACAATGCATTCAGTGAAGCTTGCGTCTCTTCACCGCGATACGTTGTTGGCCACCCCACCAGCACCATCGGCTGACGAATATTGTCTTCTACGGTGATGTATTTATCTTCTGTTAGAACAGCAGGTTGCTTCTCTGCCGCCTTCACTTCAGGGCCTTGAGGAATTGAACCAAAGTACTTGTTAACCCATTCTAGCGTGTCATCAACGTCGATATCACCACCAATCGTTAACACGGCATTGTTTGGGCCGTACCAACGCAGGAAGAACGCTTTAAGATCATTCACGTCAACACGGTCAAGATCTTCAACATAGCCGATTGGTTGCCAAGAGTAAGGGTGACCTTCAGGGTAAAGCGCTTCGCCCATGCGTTCCCACATCAAGCCGTAAGGACGATTTTCGTAGCTCTGCGCTCGCTCGTTCTTGACCGTGCCTCTTTGAACCTCAAATTTCTTCTGAGAAACAGCATCCAACAAGAAGCCCATTCGGTCTGATTCTAACCACAACATTTTCTCAAGTTGGTTAGAAGGAACAGTTTCAAAATAGTTGGTGCGGTCACGGTTGGTCGTGCCGTTTAACGAGCCACCCGCTTCGGTAATGATCTTAAAGTGCTGTTGGTCACCAACGTTCTCTGAACCCTGGAACATCATGTGCTCAAAGAAGTGAGCAAATCCCGACTTGCCTATCTCTTCACGTGCTGAACCGACGTGATAAGTTACATCAACATGCACCAACGGATCGGAATCATCAGGGGAAAGAATAACTGTCAGACCGTTTTCAAGCTGATACTTGGTGTAAGGAATCACTACTTTATCTTTAGAGGGCTTAACCTCTTCTAACAGAGTGACACCTTCAGGTAACGAGGAAAAGAAGGGCGTTGAGCTAGGTACATTGTAAGAACAGCCAGCAATGGCGATAAGAGAAAATGTACCAAGTAAAACCTTTTTCATAGGTTCTCCTTAGAAAAAACCGAAGTAGATAGCAGCAAGTAAGCTATAGCGAGCGGCTTTGCCAATCGCTATCAAAATAACGCTAGGGATGAATTTCATTCTTAGCCAACCCGCAGCGAGACACAAAGGGTCACCAATGATCGGTAACCAACTAAATAACAGTGTCCAGTAGCCATAGCGACTCAGCCAAGCCATAGCCTTATGACCATGCTTTTCAGATTGAGTTCGATTAGGCAACCACAAACCAATCCAATAGTTAGTCAGGCCGCCTAAGGTATTGCCTAATGTCGCCACTAGAATGATCGATGAGGTTGAAAACTGATCTAAGCTCAATGCAGCCACAAGGCTAGCTTCTGAACCACCGGGGAGTAACGTGGCACTCAAGAAGCCACTAATGAAGAGTACCCACAGCGCCGAGTCCGAGAACCACAGCGCGATATTTTCAAAAAGGGAGTTAAAAAATTCTAACACTGCCTATCAACTTTCTTGCATTTTAAGTAGCACCTTGCCTCTGGTGTGTCCGGTTTCAACCTGCAGGTGCGCCGACTGCGCCTCGTCTAATTGGTAGATACCTTGAATTTCTGTTTTGAGTAATCCGACACTGACCATGTAAAGCATAGTGTCCATTTGCTCAGGGCTTGGTTCAACCAGCATGCCTGATGCAGTAAAACCTAATAGTGTGGCTTTTTCGCAGATAAGTTCTGCAGATAGAGTCGGCACAGTCACGACTCGCGCGTCATCTTTTAGGCACTTCAATGCATCAAGCGCGGTATCGCCGCCGACCAAGTCAATCAACACATCGACATCAGATACTCTTTCTGATGCTGGTGCAAACTTATAGTTAATCGCGTGAGCACCTAGCGTCGCAAGGTAATCAAGGTTGGCTTCGCTGCAGGTTGTGTAAACCTCTGCTTTTGCTGCCACTGCAATTTGAACCGCAAGGTGACCAACGCCGCCCGCGCCCGCCAAGATAAGCACGCGGTCGCCTTCTTTCACTTCGGCTTTGTTGAGCGCTTGTGCCGCTGTTTGACTCGCGAGTGGTAATGCAGCTGCCGCTTCTAGAGTGACAGAATCAGGAACCATACTTAATGCAGCTTCTGGAACACACACATATTGGCTGTAACCGCCACCTTGCAGTGGAAAACCAATAAAGCCAGCTACGTTATCACCAACAGTAAAGCGTTCAGCCTGTTCGCCTAGCGAGACAATTTGCCCTGAAATATCGTAGCCAGGTACCCAAGGTAGGTTATCTTTGTTTTGTGCTGCCGCCCAACCAAGGCCCGCTCGGGTTTTGACATCAATCGGATTAATGCCTGAAAAGGAAACTTTAACCACCACTTCTCCAGCCTTAGGCTCAGGGATCGCACTGGTTTGAATACTTAGGTTTTCGACGCCGCCGAATTGAGTAATCGCAATCTGTTTATTTTCCATTTCCACATTTCCTTGATTGATAAAAGCCCTAGTGAGCAAGCACCTTAATTAATAAAAAGAAAGGGATGCGAAAGCATCCCTTTGACTATAAACCATTTAATAAGGCTAAGTTAACCGCTCATTCGTAAATTGACGACCAATTAACGTAACGATACATGACCCAGCAAATCCACTAGCCCACGAGAGCTAATAGAATACCCGCCGCAACCGCACTACCAAGTACACCGGCTACGTTCGGACCCATTGCATGCATCAATAAGAAGTTCTGAGGGTTTGCCTCAAGACCAACCTTGTTCACAACACGTGCCGCCATTGGAACCGCCGATACGCCAGCTGCGCCAATCAGTGGGTTGATGTCCTCTTTCGAGAATCGGTTCAACACCTTAGCCATCAATACACCACCCGCCGTACCGATACTGAACGCGACCGCACCTAAACCTAGAATACCCAGTGTTTCTAAGTTCAAGAACGTATCCGCTTGAAGCTTAGAACCAACCCCTAGACCTAGGAAAATAGTTACAACGTTAATCAGTTCGTTTTGAGCTGTTTTTGAAAGGCGATCAACCACACCCGCTTCACGCATTAAGTTACCCAAACAGAACATACCAACTAGAGGTGTTGCTGAAGGTAGGAACAAAATCGTCATCAGTAGTACAGCAAGCGGGAAAAGAATCTTCTCGGCTTTGCTAACGTGACGAAGTTGAGCCATCTTAATTTTGCGCTCTTCAGGAGACGTTAACGCTTTCATGATTGGTGGCTGAATGATAGGAACCAAAGCCATGTAGCTATAAGCCGCTACTGCAATGGCACCTAAAAGATCCGGAGATAACTTACTCGCCAAGAAGATCGCAGTTGGGCCATCGGCACCACCAATGATCGCAATTGACGAAGCATCGGCCATCGAGAACTCCATTCCTGGAACGTAGTTCAGCAAGATCGCGCCAAATAGCGTCGCGAAGATACCAAACTGAGCCGCAGCCCCTAGCCACAACGTTTTAGGGTTCGCAATCAACGCACCGAAGTCCGTCATCGCACCAACACCCATAAAGATCAGCAGTGGGAAAATACCTGTCTCAATACCAATGTAGTAGACGTAGTAGAGCAAACCACCTGGATCAGTAAACCCAGCATTTGGAATGTTTGCTAATACAGCACCAAAACCAATAGGCAGTAGAAGTAACGGTTCAAATCCTTTACGAATTGCCAAAAACAACAGTAAGCAACCAACCAGCATCATACAGATCTGGCCGAACTCAAAGTTCGCAATCCCTGTTTCAGACCATAAGGTCATCAATCCTTCCATGGTACTCCCTTACGCTAAGCTTAGTAGTGGAGCGCCTACAGTAACTGCATCGCCTTCTTTAACATTCAATTCTTGAACGATACCACCACGAGCAGCACGAACTTCCGTTTCCATCTTCATCGCTTCTAGGATTAGTAGAACGTCGCCTTCAGAAACCTCAGTACCCGCCTGAACGTTTACTTTAAAGATGTTACCCGCCAATGGAGCTGGAACCGCTTCAGCGTCAGACGCTGCTACTGGTGCAGCCTGAGCAGGTTTTGCAGATGGCGCCACCGATGTCAGTTCACCTTGTGGGCCAACTTCAACATCGTAAACTTGACCATCAACCTTCACGCTGTAGCTTTCAATACCACCAGAAGCTTGTACAGGAGCTGCAGCAACTGGAGCCGCAACTTCTAGCGTTGGTGCAGGTTCAAATGCTTCAGGATTACGACGGTTCTTAAGGAACTTAAGACCCACTTGTGGGAAGAGCGCGTAAGTCAGTACATCATCAACCGTATCTTCAGCTAGAGAGATACCCTCTGATTTCGCTTTCTCTAACAGATCCGTCGTTAACGTATCCATTTCAGACTTAAGTAAATCAGCAGGACGACAAGTAATCGGCTCTGCACCGTCTAGAACTTTCGCTTGCAGTTCAGCATCCACTTCAGCAGGAGCTTGACCGTATTCACCTTTCAGTAGACCAGCAGTCTCTTTCGTGATGCTCTTATAGCGTTCGCCCGTTAAGACGTTAATAACCGCTTGAGTACCGACAATCTGAGAAGTTGGTGTTACTAAGGGAATGTAACCAAGCTCTTTACGTACGCGTGGGATCTCTTCTAGAACTTCATCCATGCGATCGGCGGCGCCTTGCTCTTTAAGCTGGCCTTCCATGTTAGTTAACATTCCGCCAGGAACTTGAGCGATTAAGATGCGAGAATCGACACCTTTTAGCTGACCTTCCCATTTCGCGTACTTTTTACGTACATCACGGAAGTAAGCCGCGATGGGTTCGATTTGGTCTAGTTTAAGATTCGTGTCGCGCTCTGTACCTTCTAACATCGCAACAACCGTTTCGGTTGGCGTATGACCGTAAGTACAGCTCATTGAAGAAATAGCGGTATCTAGAATGTCGATACCCGCTTCAACGGCTTTAACCGCTGTTGCAGTCGATAGACCAGTTGTCGCGTGGCTATGCAGTGCCAGAGGAACGTCACACGATGCTTTGATACGTGTAATCAGCTCTTCTGCTTCATACGGCTTTAATAAACCTGACATATCTTTGATACATAGTGAGTGACAACCTAGGTCCTCTAGGCGCTTAGCCAAATCAACCCAAGTATCTGAATTGTGGACCGGACTGGTTGTGTAAGACAACGTACCTTGAGCGTGGCCACCAACGTCGATCGTTGCTTTCACTGCTTTTTCAAAGTTACGCACGTCATTCATCGCATCAAAGATACGGAATACGTCCATGCCGTTTTTATGGGCACGTTCAACAAATTTTTCTACTACATCATCCGCGTAGTGACGGTAGCCCAATAGGTTTTGACCACGCAGTAGCATCTGCATTGGTGTGTTTGGCATCGCTTTTTTCAGCTCACGCAAACGCTCCCATGGATCCTCGCCAAGAAAACGGATACACGAATCAAACGTCGCGCCGCCCCAAGTCTCAAGTGACCAGTAACCGACTTTATCCAGTTCTGCCGCAATTGGCAGCATATCTTCGATACGCATACGAGTAGCAAATAGTGACTGGTGCGCGTCACGAAGTACCACATCTGTGATAGCTAGTGGTTTAGACATGCTCATAAACTCCTTTTTAATCCTTTAAATACTACTTAGCAGTAGACGCACGGTATTGATGAACCGCGGCCGAAATTGCAGCCACTACCTGTGGACTAACAGCTGAAGGGTTTGATTGTGATTTTTGAATTTTTTTAGGTGCTGCGATCGGCTCTGGTACTTCTTCTGGTACCAGTTTTGACATCAACCGAACGAGGTAAACTAGAATAGTTAGGAAAATAAAGACAACGGACATCCCCGTTATCATTAGAGTCGCCGCATCTCCTAGCAGGCTTCCAATATTAGTCATGTTGCTTCCTTTCTTCGTCATCCTGACATACGTACAGGATTTCAGCGAATAGTGATCCCGACCCATGGATTATCTCGATTGGTAAAAGTTTGTCAATTTTGTTTAAGGTTCTGTTACGGATAACGCACACATAAGGTTAATTATTCGCCTATCAGATCACATAAATCTGTCAAATACGTCATTTTTAGATATTTAAACTGTGACTTAAACGGGGCTTTTCTGGGAATTGATATGAGAAAGGTGGAATAACAAAGAAGCAATCAAGAACTACTTTAAATACAACAAGTTAAACAACGAACAAATTTAACATTGTCGCAACAAATTTGCAGCAGACATAAAAAAAGCCTCGTATAAACGAGGCTTTTTCTAATAATGTGGCGCGCTCTGGAGGATTCGAACCTCCGACCGCCTGGTTCGTAGCCAGGTACTCTATCCAGCTGAGCTAAGAGCGCACGGTTTTAATATCAATTCATTGTTACTAACAACAGATCAATATAAGGATTTCATTCTTATAAGAAAAAAGCCCTAAATAGTGGCGCG
>NZ_JBFRSC010000003.1:109142-110014 GCF_041473335.1 Vibrio sp. 10N.222.55.C7 | reverse complement strand
CATAGACAGAACCTTAAGCACTAAGCTCAGCGTAAATTCCGTCTAACGTAATGTTTTCTTTAGACTTCCTCTGCGCGGACTTTTGAGCGTTCCTTGATATATAACTGGTAGCCCATTCGATTTTATTGCTGATTTCTGACCATGCGCCGTGACTGATACATTCAAATATTGGTAACAGCCAGACATCCACATTTTTTGCCGCTTTAAACAATGAGACCGATGGCATTATCTGAAGCGCAATACTACGCCTAATGATCAGCGCAAGTAAACTGGCCCAGATGAGCCCATCAACGATGGCCTTTTGTGCGGTGACAAATCGTTGCCAGTTGGTGTGAGACTTTAACTCTTTAAAAAGCAGTTCCACCTGCCATCGACAGCGGTAGATCGCCATGATGTCATCGGCAGTAAAGGTGTCTGAAGGTAAGTTAGTTATCCAAATGCAGAATCGTTTTTCTTCAGCAAACCATCGTCGCACGACTCTAAACTCTTGTTTACCTCGACGGACTTTTAGGTCAAGGACCTGCGAACGGTTGGTACCTCGAGTAATGTCTTTCAGCTTCTTCCCTTCTAGCTTAGGCAGCAGTCGCCCCTTGCCGTTCCTTGCCTCAATAATCATAGGGTTCAGAGACTTAGCACCTCGGACAATATAGAATCCGCCATGCTGTTCAAGCTCTCGAAAGAAGTGGAAATCAGGATACCCTGCGTCAGCTAACAGCAATTTGTTGTTCATCGTTTTGGGCTCAGGTAAAAAATCTCTTTCTGATGCCGTATCAGCGCTGATGTTCATCGCGACTGGAGAAAAGCTTTTCAACGACATTGTCATATGACATTCAACCGCTGCAGGGTTACGTTTAAATCGACTCGGATAAACA
>NZ_JBFRSC010000003.1:0-108393 GCF_041473335.1 Vibrio sp. 10N.222.55.C7 | reverse complement strand
GATGGATGTGGAAAGAGCTGCCATCTTGAAGCAGTACATCATCAAAGGTGTCGAGCTTATTTGGTAGACCGACATTCTGCTGGCGAGCAAATTGAGCTATTGCTCGCATAACAAGTTGCCGCATGAAATTAGGAAACTCATTTTTCCTCAACTGGTTATGGTAAGGCTTGTATGCCACGGCACCTTCAGGGCTCAAGCACATCCCATTGAATTGTCGCAGTAAATCCGCAATGGAAGTGCAGTTTCCTTTGCTTAACGCGGCCACTAAGCTAATGACTAGCTGCTCGGGTAATATCGCCCGACACCGTTTCATCAGGCCTGTACTTTTCGCCATTTTTTGGAGGGTGTCAGCATTAAAGAATTGCTTAAATTGCTTCTGTAAGGAGATAATCGTCATCGGCTTCACTATTGATGTAGGTAGTTTGTTTGGCGACGATTATCTGATCATAAATGAAGCCTTTTTTCTATCTAAATAAACAAGTTAGCTCTTAAGATCCTGTCTATGACTGGTCAATCATGTCTTCGGGCAGTTGGGCTGGTCAAATTGGTGGTACACAACCAACGGCATTCAGCTCTTGGGCAAAACACTTCCTACAGAAATCGATTGGCGGACGTTGGGTTAACGATGATCAGCTCTCGATTGATGACCTAGAAGACAATCCACAAGTGTATACGCTGTTCCAAACAACGGATAACAGTCGTCCTAACATGATCAAAGTGGATCTTCCTGAAAAGCAGATTGAAAGTCTGAAACCCTTTGAGGGCGAGTATTCATTCCACTCTCAAAAAGGCGATGATCTGAAAAACAGTATGACTCGCAAGTTGATGATCCCAGCGGGTGATTCTGCACTGTTGTCTTTCAAAACTTGGTATGAGATTGAAAAAGACTACGACTTTGCGCGCGTGCTAATCAACGGACAAGCCATTGCAGGAAACATTACCTCAATGGACGATCCATACAACACGGACCTCGTTCCTGCTATTGGCGGCGAATCTGGCGGATGGGTCGACGCTGAGTTCGACGTTTCACAATGGGCAGGCCAAGAAGTGGAACTGTCTTTTGAATACATCACCGATGGCGGCTTAGCAATGGAAGGCTTCTATTTAGATAACCTTGCTGTTGTTGTCGATGGTGAAGTGACCTCAATAGACGATGGTGAAAGCAACTCCACCTTCGCCCTTAATGGTTACAAGCTGAGTAATGGATTCCATCAAGCGCAGCACTACTATCTATTGCAATGGCGCAGCCACATGGATGTTGATGAAGGCCTAGCGAACATCAAACGCATGGGACAACTGATGTCATTCGACCCTGGCTTGATCATTTGGTACGTCGACGAATCACTAACCGACAACTGGGTAGGTAAACACCCTGGTGAAGGTTGGTTAGGCGTGGTCGATGCAGACCAAAATGCCATGGTGTGGGCAAACTCTGGTGAAGCGGCTCAAACACGCTACCAAGTTCGAGACGCAGCGTTTTCACTCAAAGATCATACTCCAATGCGTCTTGTAAACAGCGACAACGATGTACTCGAAGATACCAGTTTGGTTGGCAATGCTAGCTTCTCGGATGACCAAGATTACACATCGCCTCAAGCACCAGATTCAGGACGCATCCTGACGGAGTTTGGTTTAGCGGTCGATATTGTGAATCAGAGTGATAACAACGAATACGGTGTGGTTCGCTTATCTAAAGTAAGCCAACACAACATCGTTCCTACTGCGAACTTCGAGCTTAATGTGACTGGTCTGACTGTTTCTGCAAACAACTTCAGCTCAGACCAAGACGGTGAGATCGCCCGTTACCTATGGGACTTTGGGAACGGCACAACAAGTAACGAAGTGGCACCAACTTGGTCTTACGAGCAAGCGGGCGAATACACGGTGAACTTGACTGTTGTCGACGACAAAGGCGCTACCGCTTCATTTAGCTCCGTAGTGAGTGTTGAATCTCCAAACGCCCTTCCAGAAGCGAGCGCGAAGTACATTCACTTGGGCCGCTGGGTAACCATGTGGTCTACAAGTTCAGACAGCGATGGTCGTATTGTTGATACCGAGTGGACACTTCCAAACGGAAAGGTGAAACGAGGTCGCACATTCACGTCAATCTTCCCTTCATACGGAAAGCACGAGGTGACACTGAAGATAATCGATGACCAAGGTGGGATTACCACTAAGACAATTTTGGTCGACCTGTAAATCATCGCTGGCTCTGTCATGCGTATTTACAACACAAGCTTAAGTACTGTTGTCACAGGATATAAGCCACGACAGCAGTTTTAAGAAAACGTTATTATTTAAGCCGTAAGCAAAGGCCCTACCGATTTGGTAGGGCTTTTTATTGGTCGCAGTTCGAGATACTAGGGTTTTAATCACAGTAACAAATTTACTGAACCACCATTCGATGAGCCATTACACAGGCTGCTTTTGAATACGCGATTTACGAGCACTGAATGCGAACAGCAAGATAACAGCTAACACGAATGGTAATACGTAGATATTGAGGTTCTGCCACCCTGCTGTCGATTCTAGCCAGCCAGAGAGCATCGCTGTAATCGTCACACAGCCAAAGACAATAAATTCATTAAACGCTTGTGCCTTAGCTTTATTCTGCGATTGGTAGGACTGACTAAACAAACCTGTTGCCGCGATAAACATAAAGTTCCAACCGACACCAAGCACAACTAGAGCCGCTCTGAAGTGCCAGATAGATTCGCCATGAATGTTAATCGCGATACAGACGACGAACAGAACCCCGCCTGCCAAGATCATCATTCTTGAGCCAAACTTCTCGATAAGTGAACCAGTAAAGAATGCAGGAACAAACATCCCCAATACGTGCCACTCAATGACGCCCGCTGCTTTGGTAAAGTCAAAGCCACAACCAATCATTGCCAATGGCGTTGCTGTCATCAGGATATTCATCACCGCATAAGCGACCATGGCAGCAAACACTGCGCCAATAAAGTTAGGCGCTTTTACTATCACACTGAGAGGATCGGATTTAGGTGCCTGACTATTAAAAGAGACTTTTGGAAACTGAATAGTTTGTAAGATGAGTAACGCAAGAATGTTCAATCCAATCAAAGAAGCAAAAGCACCAATGTACAAGCCATCTTGCGACCACTGTTGCGACATAATCGCCAAATTTGGTCCTAATACCGCGGCTAAAACGCCACCAGCCATCGAGATAGAGATCGCTCGGTGACGGGCATTTTCATCACACACCTCGATTGCAGCAAAACGATAAAGCGTGCCAAAACCTATGCCTATCCCAAGTAAGAACGTAGCGAAACAAAACAAATAGAAATGTTGTTGAGACAGTGCGTAGGTGGCAAGACTAGCTCCTGTAATGCCAACCACATTACCAATGCTAAATCCTCGCTTTCTCCCTAACTTGCCTGAAATTAAAGATGCTGGAATAGTGGCTGCCATTAAACCCAAAAACTGCAGTGCAACCGGCAAGGTGATCATGCTGACACTGGGTGCAATCTGCTTACCGATCAAACCAATCACAGAGATCAGTAATATGTTACCCGTCATCAACAAGGCCTGACACAGTGAAAGCAGCCAAACATTTCTATTCATCTTCGTTCCTAAATATGAGCACAGTTGGTCAATAGACCAAAAATTCAACAAAGTCGCAACACTTTGTTACTCATAGCAACTCTACAAAGCGACCAATAGACCAATATAAAGTGCTACCACCACATGACTTTGATTAGCGTTACTTAAGACGCTAGAGTTGAAATTATCATTACTTAAGATAATAATAATTTTCTGTTATTTATTGGCTTTGTTATTTATAGGCTTTAGTATTTGAAGGTGAGTATGATTAATCCACTTTGGCTCAATACGTTTAAGACTCTGGTTGAAGTTGGCCATTTCACCCAAACGGCAGAAAAGTTGTATATGACACAACCTGGAGTCAGCCAACACATCAAGAAGCTTGAACAAGCTTGTAATTGTGACCTGCTATCTCGAGAAAACAAGAGCTTCGAACTGACCGAACAGGGTCGGATTATGTATCGCTATGCGATCAAACTAGAGAAAGACCAAGAAGATCTTTTTGAGTCTCTGAGTTTTGATAACCCTTATGCTGGGCAATGTCACTTGTCTTGCTCTGGCTCACTCTCTTTGCGTCTGTATCCCAAGCTTCTTGAACTTCAACAGCAACACCAAGAGCTCAGCATTAACTTAGAAGCCGCTCCAAACAAAAAGATATTGAATGACCTAAGCGAAGGCACTACCGATATCGGCATTGTTAGGCATTCCCCGAACGACAGCTACTACCAAAGCCAAGTCATCGGCAAAGAAGCACTGTGTCTTATTGTTCACCACAGCCTTGCTGATTTAGAGATAACGCCGCAAGTATTGAATGACATTGGCCTGATTGCCCACCCAGATTCTGCACATTATCTGTCTTTGTATTTCGACCTTTGCGGAGATAAAGACTTAGCGAACATCAACGTTAATGAGATACCAAGATCTGGCTACATCAATCAGCTTCACCAGATCTTGCTACCCGTATCAAAAGGATTAGGTTTTACCGTGTTACCGGCTGGCGCGGTTGAACACTTCCCAGATAGAGACAAGCTACACGTTGTGCCGCCAAAGGTAGAAGTAGAGGAAACGCTGTATCTGGTTCAAAAACGAAACCGAAAACTGCCGCACCGATACGATACGGTTGTTGAGCTAATCAAACAGAACGTGAGTCGTTAGTTCGGTATAGATAGATTTAAAGCCTTTAGCTAGCTAGTTATTTCGCTATAAGAGCTAAAGGCTTTAATGTTGAAGTGATATTTATAAAAGACAACTACTCAGAAGCGCCAAGCCCCTCTTTTGCTCGTTCAAAGTCATAATTATCTAACGCACTTCGAACATCTTTGAGAACAACAGAATGTGGATACTGTGCCAGTAACTCAGTCACATATTGAGTTGCATCGTTATCATAAGCATCCAGCAGTGATAGCAACTGAGCATGCTGTTCTGACGTGATGCTCGGTGAATCAGAGGTATCAGCAAGACTCGCATCGGCTTCTTCAGTACTTGTCGTATTGAATCCCCCAACACCAGACACATCAAAGCTGATCTCAACTGCTTTAATCAGTTCGATTAACCCAAGTTCGCCTTGCTTAAGATCTGCTTCATCACACGCCTTGTTATGCGCTTTGCTTTCTAAATCACTGAGTAACTCTGCCAATCGCAATCCACCAATCGAAGCTGCCATGCTTTTTAAGGTATGTAGATTACGCTCTAACGTCTCCCAGTCGCCTTGTACTAAGTTATCAAAAGCATCCGACATAATGTCTGGCGATCCTTGGCAGAACCTATCAAGCATTTTGGCTTGCAGCTTCACATCATGATAAGTCAGTTGCTCAAACCTCGACTGAGAGAAAACAGGCGGCTCAATTTGGGGATCGGAGTGCAATTCCGAACTATTATCAGAATCACTGGCCAGTATCGTATCTGAAGACGTGTCTGATGGCGCTCGACCTTCAACTAAGACCTCAGGAACAATGTATCGAGTAATCAAAGACATCGCTTTATCAATAACAATAGGCTTATCCAAGAAGTCCGTGATGCCCGACGCCCTCGCTCGTTGTTTCGCATCAGCAAAAACATTGGCTGACATTGCAATAATCGGTACATCTATATCGAATTCACGAATCAAACGGGTAGCTTCAAAGCCGTCCATAATCGGCATTTGAAGATCCATGAAGATTATTTCGTAGTCGTTGTTTTTAGCTAACTCCAGCGCTTCCTTTCCGTTTTCAGCAAGATCGGCATTTAATTTAGAGCGACTGAAAAATGCTAAGGCGAGATCTTGGTTCAGCTCATTGTCTTCAACCAATAGCACTCTTTGCCCTTTGAACTCTATCTGATAATCCAGTTGCAACTCTTGAGCTTTGAAGTCGGCTAACGCATCCGAGCTTGAGCGTGGCAATGTCAGTACAAAGGAGAACTCACTGCCTTGCCCGTAAACACTCTCTACCGTAATTTGACTGCCCATCGCATGAACTAATTTCTGGCTAATGTTGAGCCCAAGCCCTGTACCGCCAAACCGACGTGTCGTTGTGGTATCCGCTTGGCTAAAGGCTTCAAACAGCTTGTGACGGTTCTCATCCAAAATGCCTATCCCGGTATCCATCACACTCACTCTCATGGTTAGGCTGCTGTCGTTCGAGTCAACATGCTCCACCGTTAATGCTACGCTGCCTTGTTCCGTAAACTTAATCGCGTTGCCCACAAGGTTGAGTATGACTTGGAACAACCTCAAGGGATCGCCTTGCAGTGGCGTGTCTAACTCTGGGTCGATGACCATCGACAAATTGAGTTGTTTCTCAGCTGCTTTCGACTCCATTAGTTCAATCACATCTTTAAAGGTCGTTACGGGATCAAACGGGACGTTATCAATAACAAGTTGTCCAGCTTCTATCTTTGAGAAATCAAGGATGTCATTGATGATACCGAGTAACGAATGGCCAGAACGGTGCACTTTCTCAATGTAATTTCGAGCGACAGGATTAGATATTTCGCCAATCGCCAGATAAGACAAGCCAATAATGGCGTTCATTGGGGTTCTTATCTCATGGCTCATATTGGCTAAGAATTCCGATTTAGCTTGGCTCGCCAAATCGGCTCTCTGTTTCTCTTCTTCCAATTGTTCGTTAAGGCGCTTCATTTCTGAAATATCGAATGCCCAAAATAGTGTGGCGACTTCACCATCAATCTCAAAAAGATAGTAACTGACCAAAGCAACAAATCGGGTTCCATCAGACTTTCTGAGTACTAACTCCCTATTTTCAACTTTACCGTTAAGGTCGAGCTCTTCATGCACGCCATCACGAACGCTCAGCGAGTCATGGATAGCGGCAACGTCGATAGAAGACAACGCCTGATCTTCCACGCCAAACAAACGTTTTGCCGTATCGTTCGCGTAACGAACCTCTTCTTCAAATACCACACTAGCTGCAATTGGAGAGCTATTTAGCATGTTGTAGAGTTGGTTCTGCGCCTTTTCCAGAGCTTCGGTCGCTTCCTTAGCAATACTGATCTGCTTCGCTAATTTACGATTCCAGAAAATAATAAGAAGAAGGATCACCAGAGAAAAAACCGAAATAGTGTAAACCAATTGATAATCAACTCTTTCTATCGCTTTGGGCGCCGCCCACTTTGCTGAGATCTTCTGGTGTTCTTCAGCCGAGATACTGCCTATCGCTTTGTTCACAATAGACAACAGCAAAGGTTCAGATTTGATGACATGCAGAGTTGGCGACAGGAAGAAGTCTAACCGGCCGATGATACCAACCCCTCGATGACCAAATGAATCAATGAGGTAATTGAGGACATCAACAGTGTCGACCATGCCGTCTAAGGTTTTATCATCCAATCGGTTGAGCCCATCGGCCGTGGATTCTACCTCTACCCACTCAACGTTCGGGTACTTATATAAAATCGCGTTAGTATTTGCCGCATTCTTCAATATACCGATTTTCCAACCATCAGCTTCTTCAAGTACCAAGCTACTAACGTCTCTTCTCGATGCAATGGCCAAACGACTTGAAAACAAGCTTTTAGCTGCTTTGACGTTATCTCCTAACGAACGATTCTCTTGAGCTGCTGAGACCAGTTCCACTTCATGATGATCAACCAAGCTTCGGGTCTCAGACCAATTCGCCACGTCAACATGCTGAATACTTAGCCCTGTTTTTTGTTCAATCAGCGTTAGATAATCATCAATCATCCCGATGTATTCACCGGTATTGGATACCGCTTCATAAGGTAACGAATTCGGATCGATACCTATACGTACATCCGGATTATCTTTAATCCACGCCCTCTCTTTTTGGCTTAGATTTAGGATCTCTCCAGTCAAGTTACTCGCTTGATAAACATCCGCAATATAGCGTTTCGCCGCATCTCCGAATGAACTAAATTGTTCGACAGATGGAAAATAAACATAGTTCCGCTCTAACGAATTAACATCAAAGTAGAAAGTCATCGAACCAGAGTTGATACTCCCTCCCTTGGTCCTATAATTCGCCACCTTGGTGACTGATGAAAAGTGAGAGGTATTTTTCTTCTCTCCATATTGATCAACTAGGTTGCCTATGTACCAAGATTTGATCGGGCGACTATTGTTATCCGCTTGTGCGGTGATCACCTGAAAAGAACTGTCCGTGTCGAAAATTTCAAACACTTCCGTCAACTCTTCAAAGCGGTCGTTGACGATAAAATACGCAGATATTTGCGCGATAATATTCGCTTTTTTAAGGACTAGGCTTAAATCACTCTGAACCTGCATCTCGATAATTTGGTTTAAGCCGTCATCCTCCTGTTTAAGCCTTTTAATTGCGGCATTGAAGCTATCTCTGATTTCTTCACTCTTAAAGTCCACATAGATCGGATACTCAACTTTATACTCGTCATGTAGCGTTAGCTCTGCCATTTCAATAAAACGAGTGTTGGTGATAAACCACTCTAGCACTCTTCGTTCAACCATTAGCAGGTCAACATTTTGAGCCCTCAACTGCGAGAATGCTGATTCAAGATCTTCGTAATCTTCAATACGATCAATGTCTAACTTACTCTTCAGAACTTCAACAGAGTTTTTAATTGTGGATGTTTCGTCGAACAATAACGCCCCTAATGATAGGTCTTTTGGGGATTGAAGTTGGAGTTTGCGGCGAGTTAGTGAAACAGGAACAAACTCAACATTAAAAACGTTATCACTTAAAAAGTGCGCATTAGGATCATCAAACTGAACACCAGAAAAAAAGGCTATAGAATTATTGTTATCGATGGCTTTTTTAGCGGCGCTAGGTGGAAGTGTGACAACGTCACCTAGTTTATATCCCATGTCATTCAGTGCACGCTGAAGAATGTCGTACTGTAGCCCGACTGCGGTGCTGTCTGGGTAAATATACGGAGGGTTACCAAAGCCAAACACGCCTTTTAGCGGCACTCGATAGGGGGAACTGTCTAGCCACTTCGATAAAATCTGGTTCTTGTTATCAACGTCGAAGGTTTCAATCTGTTTGTTGATTAGCGTCAGCAGTTCTGGTTCATCGGTTCGAATCACCATTGATGCTTCAAACCTTTTCCAATGCTCCAGAACATAATTTACCGCTAAATCATGAACGCCAATCTTTTTCGCAAGATCCATAGTGGTGATAGGTTCACCGACCATGCCTTCGACATCCCCGGCCCCTAACGCACGTACTGCATCAATAACGTTATCAAAATTCACTCGCTCAATAGAACTCAATTTGACACCGGCTCGCTCCAAATCGATATTTTCGTTAACCATCGCAATACGGCGTTTATTATTTTGATCTAGGTTTCCATCGAGTTTGTTGTCGATGGGAACAATCACTGCGACCTGATAAGGAATATAGGGAGCACTCGCAAGAAAACGGCCACCTTCACTTGGGCCGAACTGTTGGAATGGAAATACATCGCCTCGCCCGTCGACTAACGCGGCTTTAGCCTCGACACGCGAGTTAACTGTGACAAACCGAACATGAACACCAAAACGCTGTTCAAGATCTAATGTCCAATCTTTGATGATCCCAGAAACCTGCCCATCATCATCGATGAATGAGTAAGGATAATGGTTGGCCAAGACAACAAAAGTTACCGTTGGTTGGTTTCCCAACCACTGATTTAACTCAGTATCTGTTACCTCAGCAGCATTCGTAGATCGCATTAGCAGCGACCACACCACAAGTGTAATGACCAGAAAAACAACCAAACGATTTAGCGACAACATCAAGCCATCACTCATCTCTAAATTTCTCTTTAATTGCTAGAATCTCAGGTAACTTCAGAAAAAACACATCAACGATAGTTGGATCAAAATGTTTGCCTTTCTGTTCTTCAAACAAGTTCAGCGCCTCATCAATACTCCAAGCTTTTTTATAAGGGCGCTCTGCGGTCAGGGCATCAAACACATCAGCAACAGCCGCAATTCTTCCAACCAATGGGATACCTTCACCAGCTATCTGGTTTGGATAACCACTGCCATCCCATTTTTCGTGATGATATTGCGCCACCTGAATAGCCATACGCATCAGTTTGGAATCACTCTGCCTACCAAGTATATCAACACCATATTCGACATGCTTTTGCATAATTGTCCACTCGTCGGCGTCCAATTTACCCGGCTTGAGTAATACGCTATCAGGAATACCGATCTTGCCAATATCATGCATTGGTGCTGCATCACGCAACGTCTCGGCATCTTCGTCAGTCATTCCCAAGGCTTTAGCTAGCACTTCACAGTAGTGACTCATACGCTTAACGTGCATGCCTGTTTCATTGTCTTTAAATTCAGCAGCTCTACCCAGTATGTTCAGTGTTTCTAGCTTACCGAGATTGATCTCTTGAGTTTTCTCTTTTACCTGACTAAACAACGCGCGTTGTTGGTCATAAAGTGCGATATGCGTTTTCACACGCTGGAGTGCAATTGCAGGGGTTATCGGCTTGGTTAGGTAATCGACAGCCCCCAAGGAGAGCCCTTTTACTTCGGCTTCTGGACCAATTGTGGCGGTCACGAAAATGATAGGAATGTGAGCCGTATTCGGCTGAGCTTTAAGTTGGCGGCACACCTCGTAACCATCGATGTCAGGCATCATGATATCAAGGAGGATAAGGTCTGGCTGCGGCACCATCTTCGCAATTTTGATACCAATTGTGCCGTTAATCGCTACTTTCACTTGATAAGTATCTTTGAGTATTGCCGTTAACACATCCAAGTTACTTGGGGTGTCATCCACGACTAACACTATAGGTTTCCGACTCATTGATACCTCGTATACAAATCAAACAGTTATAACCCTAGTGTAGAACGGTTTCCAGAGGTTAAGTAGAAAAAAAACAATTGATTTTCAAAAATGAAGAGTAGATCTGTGAGTGACTTCAAACTGGCGTTATTAGAAGTACGACCAGTCAATATTACGTCAGTTAAGTTATTATTATACAAGGGGAATTACCTTTGCATTGCAACATTTCACTAACAACACAGATACTATCCGAAAACAAAAAGAGCTCCTCATATGGGAGCTCTTTTCGTTCAACGGCTAGAAAGCAAAACAACCGAGTTATTCAGTAATCTAACGACCAGAATAATACATACAGATTCGAACACCATCGAACTCACGAATCTCAAATGGGATCTCGTAGATAGACTCCATCACTGATTTTTCAACCACTTCCGAAACCTTACCCGACTTAACCACTTTGCCTTTCTTCATCGCAACAATGTTATCTGAGTAACAAGAAGCGAAGTTGATGTCATGAATCACGATAACGACCGCTTTATTGAACTCATGCGCTAAACGACGCAACGTCTGCATAATTTCGACCGAGTGTTTAATATCAAGATTGTTCAGAGGCTCATCTAAGAACACATAATCCGTATCTTGCGCCACAACCATCGCGATAAACGCCATTTGACGCTGACCGCCACTCAACTCATCAAGGTATTTGTTTTGGATGTCAGTAATGCCAAGGTGTTCTAGTGCTGTATCGACGATCTTATGATCTTCGTCTTTCAAGCGACCTTGAGAGTGTGGGAAACGACCAAAACAGACCAATTCACGAATCGTAAATCGCATGTTGATGTTATTTGATTGTCTTAACACGGCAAGGTGCTTCGCTAGCTCTTTGGTATCCCACTCAGCCAGTAACTTATCGCCAATGACCACTTCACCCGCGTCGCTGTCTGTTAAGCGGCTCGCCATTGAAAGCAGTGTACTTTTACCCGCACCATTTGGGCCAATGATAGAAGTCACTTCGCCTTTCGGGAACATAGCACTGGCATCATCAACCACGAGTGACTTGCCATACTTCTTACTTAAACCTGTTAATTTAATCACTACTTACTACCTTTACTGAATTCTGGTGCGTAACAACAAGAACATAAAATACAAACCGCCGACCAAGTTAATAATCACACTCACAGTGGTTTCAAACGCCATCACTTTTTCGATAAACCATTGGCCAGAAACCAATAGCACGATCGCTAGTAAGCTGCTTGCGATGATAAGCACACGATGCTGATAAGATCGGAATATCTGGCGAGCTAAGCTTACGGTGATCAAGCCAAAGAACAGCACAGGGCCAACCAGAGCCGTAGACACCGCGACCATCACTGACACAATCACCAAGGTAATCTGAGTCAATCGCTTGGTGTTCACACCCAGGCTTGTCGCGTTATCGACACCAAGCCAAAGTACATCAAGCTTAGGCGCCAACAACCAAAGGCCAAGCAAGCTCAAACCCAAAGGAATAAGGCTGAGGTAAACCAACTCGCCTTTCACGTTATTGAAACTTGCGAACATCACATTCTGCAGCACCGCAAATTCATTGGGGTCAATCAACATCGCCAAGAAGTTAGACAAACTCGAGAATACGCTGCCACATACGATGCCTATCAACAGCAGTGTGAATACGTTGTTTCGCTTGCTCTTAAAGTAGAAATGGAACAGAGCAAACGAGAACAAGATCATCACAGTCACAGACATCGAAAAGTTTGCGATCGAGTCAATCACCCAGAAGCTAGCACTGCCAAACACAAACAGAAGTACCGTTTGTACCAGCATATACAAGCTGTCAAAGCCCAAGATGGAGGGGGTTAGAATTCGGTTATTAGTAATGGTTTGGAAAACCAATGACGACGCCGAGATCGCTACCGCCGCCAACACAATCGACAGCAATTTTGGTAGGCGCAGAGACAAGAAGAACTCGTAGTTATCCCACGTCAGCCCCTGCCCGATGAATAGCGCTGTCATACCCAAAGACGCGATAGCCAGAATCGCAATTTTTACTGAATCACGCATTCGACTTGTCTCTCATGATTAGGTAAATAAAAATCATGCCACCAAAGATGCTGATTACCATCGAGATTGGAATCTCATAAGGGAAGATGACGATTCGAGCTAGCAGGTCACAAGCCAACACTAAGATCACCCCCCAGTAGGCAGTCCAAGGCAGAATCTTCTTCATGTTATCGCCCATTATCAGCGACACGATATTCGGCACGATAAGGCCAAGGAATGGGATAACACCAACGATCATCACCACAGAGGAGGCACTGATAGCCACTAACGCAACACCAATGAAGACGATCTTCTGATAATTCAAACCGATGTTTTTCGCGAAGCTCTCACCGATGCTCGCCGCACTGAACTGGCTCGCGAAATAGTAAGCCAATACACAAGCAGGCACCGCGAGATAAAGGATTTCATAGCTGCCCTGCAACACGCTCGCAAAGTTCGCCATAGTCCATGCCGACATGGTTTGTACTAAGTCGTACTTATAAGCAATAAAGGTTGTTAGAGACGAAACAACGTTGCCATACATAATGCCAATCAAAGGCACCAATACCGCGTTCTTAAACTTGAGGTGTTGTAGGAAGCGAACCAATAGCATGGTGCCAAACACTGCAAACGCGAAGATAAAGCCTAAGTAGCTCCATTGCGCAGCATTGCCTAGCACTAGAATGCCGACAATGTAACCCAACATCGCACAGTCAATTGTGCCCATCGTCGAAGGCGCGGCAAACTTGTTCTGTACGATTTGCTGCATGATCAAGCCAGAAACACTCAATCCTGCTCCGGCAAGCACGATCGCGAGTAGTCGAGGAATCCGACTAACAATATAAATAGAATTGGCGTGTTGGTTGCCATTGAAGAAGTCACTAAAACTGATTTCAGCGACTCCAATCATCAATGACGCAACGCATAACACAACAAGAAATACAGCAGCTGCAATGGGTTTCAACATAGGAATAATACTAAAGATAGGTCTCGGGTAGCCCGTATAAAAAAGTGAAAAAGGGCTTATAAGAACACTCTTATAAGCCCGAAAATCTGATGGTTAGTAACTATTGAATCGTACGTTCAATGTCACTAAGCATTCTATGAATCGCTGTCACACCGCCACCAGCCAAATACCAAGCACTTGAATCAAGGTAAACGATATTGCCGTGCTGCGCTGCAGGTGTTGCCGCAACCAGTGGGTTATCAAACAGTTGTTGTGCGCGTCCTTCTGATTTACCAATCGCTTTTTCGCGGTCAAGCACGTAAAGCACTTCAGGTTTTGCATCAGCTATGTATTCAAAAGAGATTAGGTTGCCGTGTGTTCCTTTAATCGGAGCCACGGTTGCACTCTTTGATTCCACGAAACCAAAGTCATCAAAGATGATTGAGAAACGGCTGCCTTTGTTGAACATCGCAATGTTGTTACCGTTGTTCATTAGCATCATTGCTGAAGTTTCGTCAGACGCTACTTTGTCGTTTACCGCTGTGATAGAAGCTTGAGTCTCTTTAATGATCGCTTCGACTTCAGCTTGCTTACCAAAGATGTCGCCTAGCACACGCCAGTTTTGCTGAGCATCAGCCCAGTACTTGTCGCCTTCAATAGAAAACATGACAGTAGGAGCAATTTGTGCCAGTTTGTCGTAAACCTTAAGCATGCGGTTTTCCGCGATGATGATGTCAGGCTTCAACATGTAGATAGCTTCAAAATCAGGTTCGCTTAAAGAGCCTGTATTTACCGTCGTATCTTTGTACGAAGCTAGGTAATCAGGCAGCAAGCTATGAGGCGCGCCAACTGGCTGTACACCAATTTTATCGAGCACGTCTAAGCTACCGTGGCCTAGAACCACCACTCGCTGTGGTACTTCAGTAAACTGCGCTGTGCCTTTCACATGCTCAATGGTGACGGTTTCCGCATGCGCGGTCATCATGAATGATGATGCTAGAACGATGGCAAGCCCGCTCAATAACTGGCGAACTGAATTGATTGTTTTCTTCATGTTTCTTCCTTTGCCATTGATACAAACCACCACTCATGACAATGAAAGTCACATTACTCATAGACGAGCATGGGGCGTACACAACTGCTAAATAACGATAATTTAAAGTCTGTCATTGGATTGACAACAAACTTGTAACGCAAGTGAGAACTATTATCAATTATATTTGCACTAAATTGGCGATACAACAACTTTATTATTCAGAAACGTAAAAGTGAGTATTCATATTTTGCGTAGTCAGGAGAGGTATTAGGAATCAGAAATATCAAAAAGACGCGAAGAGGAAAATACTCATCAACCTGAAGAAAAAAACAGATGGGGAAAGCACCCAAAAACCCTGTAATTACAACGCTGAACCCCAAAATCATGGATTGTAATTTACAATGTAAAGATCATATACAACAGAGACTTAATCATCACCAAATTAGCTGATCAATTAAACCCACTAATGACAACGAATACGAACAGCTGAAAAGCCAAGACTCAGTCAGATATCATGGTCAAATCCCTGACCTTCGCTCATTTAACCTTCAGTAACCGATGGTAAATCACCCAAAAATATTTTTGAATTTAATTGAAAATAGGGTTGTAATTTTGAAAACTAGGCGTATAGTTCGCCACCTGGCTCTAATCTATAGAGCTGTTAATGCTAAAGTAAGTCCAAGTTCCACATAGACAGTTCTCGATTCCCTCGTTACACCATCTCTGCGTCAGCTTTCACCCAGATAGTCATTCAATAGCTTTTAAATTCGATCCTACTACCGATCTATCGTCATTTGCTCTTTTGTCAGCGAAGTCAGAATAGATCGAGCACTTAAATACAAATGTAATAAACACAAGGCACAGTTATGTCACGCAGAACAACACGACAAACCCATTGGTACCAACTATCACGCGAAAAAACAGTCAATAAACTAAAAGGTAATAAATGCTCAAGATTAAAATAGATTTACACAAAGAAGAGATTTCATGGGTCACCGAGATTCGACAGCTCAATAGCGATATACTCCACCGCCACATATTGCCCAAGCTACAACATCACAGCTATCTCATCGACTTTGAATTTAATGAACGAGAAAGCATCGGAACTATCGTTTCAGGCAACGGAAACACCCTAGGACATTTCACACTCCTATAGCATTTCCCAAAGGCTACAAAAGAAACACCATCTAGTCCCAAAGATGTAAAAGATGTCACCCTCAATTCGCTCTAGCAGAACAAAATAGAGTAGAAGTAAAACAGATCTGAAACCTAGCCCTTTTTGCATTTCACACGCGGCTAACGCTAGCTAGGTTATCGTACTTCTATTGAAACCAACTTATATCAAACTCTAAATCACCATTGAGTCATTATCAGTGCATTCATGGACTAATAAGTTAACGGCATCGACCTTAACTTCTGATCAAGAGTATATAAGTGTTCTGCAGCTTGCATGTGTTGAGGGTAATCACTGAACTTCTCACGATTCTCCTCATTCATCTTACATGTCTCATCCACCAGCATTAACTTCCAATACAGCTTCGTTGTATGCAACATCGCCAGTAACGGTTTGAACACCTCTTTCTCATAAGCTTGAATCAACTCTTCAATCAACTCGTCACGTTCGTCTTCGCTTGCGATTGAACCCTCGGTTGCCGACAACACTTTTTGATACTTCAGGTTTTGTTGCAGCTTATCCATGACCGTTTGGTTTTCTTCCGCTAAGTCAACAAGCTTCGACTTAATGATGTTTACCCAATTCGCTTGGCTCAGTACTGTGTCATCAACGCTGGTAAAGTCTTCTCGTATTTGTCGTTCAACATCTTTTTGAGCTTTCTTTAAAACCGCACGCACCTTTTGGAAAGGCAGCTGATACTCCTTACTTAGCTCGATAATCAGTTTATGAAAACCACCATTTGGAAGGTGTAAGTTTTCTTTAAACGTCGCCATTGCAGCTTCTTGCTGTTCGGTAAGGTGAGTCATTCTGTTTCCTATTCTTTATCACTTATGGTGCTGAGCCCGCGATCATACCATTATTACCCTCGTTTTTTCGGTAACTTGATCAGTTACACCTCGCTATGCCGTTAAATTCTCTCAGCCCTTTCTCTTTTGGCTAGTTATTAACCCACTTGGCATAAAATGGTAAATCTCTATCGGCGAAAGTTCGTACATTACGCGCTCAGGGGATATCGCCAGACAGGAGTCGTTACTTACATATGAAAGACCAGCGCGAGAAATGAGAAAACAGATGACCTATTCAGAATACAAAGAATCCGATTTGCATAAGTGCGTGAGCATTGGTTCAGAAGCAATGGTATCCATTGCCAAGTTTGCCTTTAAAGCCACTACCCTTTTATTTCGATTTTTCCGCTGGCTTGTCGTATCGGCTTATACCTACGTGATGAAGTAATTCTATATGGGAGTCGTTGTTTTCATTACGACTTATCTAAATACCCCAAAGCGCGCCCTATTAGGTCGCGCTTTTTTTGTGCCCAGTTTTATACCTAGCTTGATGCCAAAAGTCCGAGTGCATTTTATATCGTCAGTGGCGCTAAATGGTAAAACTGACCATCGAATAAAAACCATACTACACCTGTTCCAACGAAACAGACTTCTAACTTATACAGGTACTAAAATGAAAAAGATTGCACTTAAAATTGTAGGACTAACGGTTTTGGCTTCTGCGCTAACTGGTTGTATCGGCAGCAACGCCGTAACAGGGAAAGTGATGAAATTTAACGTTGAAGTTGTCGATAACCGCTATGCCCGTGCAGGTGTAAACTTCTTATTAGCGCCTGTATACGGTATTACTACCGCAGCAGACTATGTGGTATTCAACTCACTTGAATTCTGGACAGGTAAAAACCCTATCAGCGGTTCACCACACGTATTTGATACAAAAACAGACACGCACTTCAAAGTGAACGATGATCTGGACCCAAGCCTGAAAGAAGCCCCTGTCGGCCCAATTTCTAACAATCGCACCATTGAAACGGGTGAGATGATTAAGATCGACGAAAACACGATTCAAATGGACATCGTCTATACATCTGGTGAAACAGCGACTCTAACGGGCATCAAAGACGGTCAAAACGTTACCTATTACATGGATGGTCAGCTTGTATCGCAAACAACTATCGCTGAATTAGAGAAGATTCAAGGCACTGAAGCTTAAGGTTCATCGCCCACACAGAGTTCAAACTTAAAGAGACTTTTGAGCTCATAAAATAGAACAAGCCCGGCGATTGCCGGGCTTGTTTGTATGTGCTCTATTATTTGTAAATGCTCTATTGGGACTGAGACTGTGCAAGTCGAATGCTCACCAAACTCGCCACCATGATAGCTAAGTAAAAGCTGCCGATAATGGATTCCATAAACACAAAGAATTGAGCAATAGGCAGAGCTGGTGATATGTCGCCGTAACCAACCGTAGTCAAGGTGATAAAGCTAAAGTACATCGCATTAAACAAGTTCGTCAGCCAGACTTGCTCTTCTAACCCGTTAAAGGCATTAGGAAATATCTCTAAAATTAACAAGTAGATGGTCGACCAAGCAAACCCTAGCAACAAGTAAATACAGATGGAGCCGATGATGTGATTGGGTGTCACCGTTTTGGCTTTCATCACCTGCTTCAACGCCGAGTAAATGTGTGAAAACAAGAACACAGCCAACGCCGATAGCGTCACTATCGACAGGTTATAGCCTTCCAAAAATGAAAACACGCCAGACACGAGCGCCGTAATCAATAACAGCCCATACCAAGAGCGATACAAGGCTCGCTCTTTATGAATACCGGCAATTGAACTCGCCAACGTAATAATGATAAGAAATAGGATTGTTTTCTGGCCTTGCGGATAAAACTGCTGCATCACCGCGCAACCAAGAAACAACACCAACAGTGCATAGAATAAGAAGTAGAAGTTGTCGTCTTTAGAGACTGGCTTCATCTATTTTCCCTCGACCTCTGCAGGTTTTTTCTCAGTTTCTTGTTGGTTTTTCTCTTCAAGTCCAAGCCACGCCATCATCAGCTCATAGCTTAAACTCAGTATCACAGCACCGACAAACAGACCGACGATGCCTGACATCGCCATTCCGCCCAGTGCACCCAATAGAATTACCAACATTGGAATGTGAGAGCCACGGCTCAGCAATACTGGCTTTAAGATAGCGTCACTGCCGCTCACCAAAATACACCACACTAAGAACAAGCTCGCCGCCAGTGTCGATTCAACGCTGAACATGTAGATGATCGCCGGTAATAGAGCGAGAATCGGTGGAAGTTGGATTATCGCAATGAGCAGCACAGCTAGCGCCCAAAACGCAGCTGCTGGAACGCCTGCAATCACCAAACCGATTGCCGACATCATGGATTGAATCACAGCCACACCAATCACTCCTTGCACAACGCTTCGCACGGTCGATTTAGAGAGCTCTACCAACTCTTCACCTTTACCGCCCGTTAAACGCGCCACTAAGTGAGTCACGCCGGTTTTGCATTTATCGGCATTACTCATGAATGCACCCGCAATGATGGTAGAGATGATGAACTGAATAAAGCCGCCACCTAACGAGCCAAGAACAGAAGCCGCTTTCGTCGCAAACTGTTTAAGTTCATCCGCATACTTTATGAAAGTGCCTTCAATATTGTTGGAGGCGGCAACCAAGGTTGAATAAACCTTCTCACCTATGAATGGAATATCTTGTAAGGACTCTTTCGGTTTAGGCAATGACAATGTGCCATCTTGAAGCCCTGTCATCAGGTCAGTCGCGCTGGTGTAGATACCAGAAGAAAGCGCCGCCAAAGGAATAAATAGAAGAATCACACCAATAAAGCTCAGCAATGCACTGGCTTTACCTTTCGACATCCCGGTTTTATTTGAAATTGCGACCGCCACTGGATACAACGCAGTCGCAATGATCGCCCCCCATATCACCAAAAGAATGAATGGGCGCAAAATCGAAAAACACCAATACACGAGCATGGCAATCGCTGCGATCTTGATGGCAGCGTCTATCGCCTGTTTTGAAAAATCATCGGTTAACTTCATGAGACGTCCTTGTTAAACAAAATTAAGGCTGATTTTGTAGGAACTTCCAATTCCGTGTTTCTAGGAATAGAGAAGCCAAAATCATATATATGCCAATTAACACTAATTGGAATATGCGTATAAGGGTGTTGCTATCGATGTCACCGGAGCTCATCAATGTGCTACCAACAAGTACGAGCAACGTACTAAATGCAGTGGCGAAAATAGGTGCTTTTTCGGGAACCGTGTAGATCTTGGTAGCCATAAGAATGGCAATAAGTCCTATAAACAAAGAATAGAAGACAATGTTGGGTACTATGGAAAGAATTGAAAAAGCAGCAATCGCCAGCAATCCTCCGATACCGTTACTTATCACCAGAAAAGCGCTCAACTTTATCGACTTCTCTGACGTAATCATCAACGATAACAACGCAATGAACATCATTGTCAGTAAAGCTTCAGATATTTGAAAAATAAAGAAAAAACAAACTACTGGATAAGAGATAATCATCGCCCTAAAGGCCGCATACCAACGCTGTTTCTTTTCTAGGGGAGCAGCGGCGAACCCTGAGAATTCAGATTTAGGTTCCGGAAAAAAGAAATGTACGAGTGCAAAAATCGTCACCGAAACCACACCTGATGTTGCCAAGCCCGACGCTAATAATACGGAAACACCCGGATTAGAAATGGCCATGAACGGCAACATGAGCACTGCGATCAACAGAATCGTCGCGAACAAGTTCCATTTAGGGTCGACAAACAAGTAGTAACCCCACAGCATCATTAACCCCACTAAAATCAGCAATGGGATTGGATAATGGGTAATTCCTCGCGACAGTAATAAACCTAACCCCATTGTCACCACAACGGCCAAGAGCAATTCGTAGACCGTTTCTTTATGGAAATTTGGTTTATCAATTAAGAACTTAGCTGTGAACACTGGCGCCACAAACGCAAGCGGCCAGTTTATCCACGCCGCCAAAAATACAGCCAACGTAACCCCGACCGTGTAACGCAGGATCCGTTGCTCTGTTTGTTGGTCGAGAATGGGCTTATCGGACATAAGACAATACGCTTATAAATCGAATCCACAATTTGCCTATCGCGTTGAATACAAAGTTATCGCCGCTATAAACAATCACATCCGCTTGGCCACCCACTCGGAGCATGCCTGTCACTTCTTCATTATCAAATTCAATGGTTATGGGAAGCATCTGTGTTTGGCGCAACCAACCCGTTTGTTGGCTAGCTTGAGCAAGCTTACCTGCTTGGTCATTTTGCCCCCAATCAACACCCCAATCGATACTACTTACGCGCCCTTTTACCACTTTGCCCGGTGCGAAATCTAACGCCACTTCAACTTCATCACCGACCGTTACATTACCTAGGCTGTTCTCTCGATAATAAGCTTCAATCCAAATATCTTCGGTTGAAACAAAGGTCATGATTGCTTGCCCTGCTGATGCATAGAAACCTTCAGACAGGCTAAAGTTAGAGACACCACCTTGTGTCGGTGCAGTAATCACGGTGCGTTCTAGATTCAATTGAGCTTGTTCAAGTGCCAGCAACGCCGCTTTCACTTGGCTATTTTCTTCGCCTTCTTTACCCATTTGTTTCTTAGCACGGTCAAGGTCAGCTTCTGCATTCACAACCGCTGCACGAGACGTTGCTAATGCTGCTCGCGCTTTATCTGCATCTGATTTAGAAACGACACCTTTATCGGCCATCTCTAAAACACGCTTAGCTTGCAGTTTGGTGTTTTGTCTTTCAACAATCGCTGAAGTGAGTTTCGCTTGGGCTGAAGCAATGCTCGCGGTTTGCGCACCAACATTTTGGCCTGCAATCTCTAAATTTTGCTCGGCTTGTTGGACGGCTATTTGGTAATCAGACTCGTCTAAAATGGCTAACTTGTCGCCCTGATTAACGAGTTGGTTAGGTTGAACAAGAATATCGAGTACTTTACCCGACACCTCAGGCTTGATTGGAACGATATAACCTTTTACACGAGCATTATCAGTAATAGGAATGATGCGGTCTGAAATAATACTGAAGATCAACATGAACGCCACGAACAACAGTAAGTAGTTGGTGACCTTTCTTACTTTGTCTTTTCCATTTTCTTGCTGGCCAACTTCTTCCTTGGCTTCTTGCGTATTCCCGTTGACTTCTGACATGGGACTCCCTTCTAGATAACTAACATCAACAAAATTAATACTTTAAAAATAAACCCGGTAATGGAAAACTCAAGTAAATAGGGTTAGATTTAGTAAACAAAACGTTGCAAATGATATGCACGTCTAATAATGCGACAATATATACAGGATTGTATTCTAATGAGCTCTAGTCACTACCAAGTCCCGGTAATTCAAACGAACTACGCCAAAATTCTGGTTCAGGTTTTTTCTGACTATGGTCTCGACCTTCACCTTTTGCTCAAAGATTCTGGTTTGCCGCCCGATCTCATCGAATCAGAAAGCGATTTCGTACCATCAGAATCGATTAAGCGTTTGATTTATTTGACCTCATCTCAACTGGGTGTCTCTCGGTTTACCGATGTCCTTGGTCTCGCATTTAGACGTCGAATAATCCCACATGTCTTGCATCAATTTACCGAGTTTGAAACTATTGGAGATTCGCTCAAACATATCGATAAGATTTTTTCCTACGACTCTCCGGGGAGTAAAGTTGAGTTCATTCAAGAGCATGGTCAAAGCTGGTTTTGCCGAACTGCACCAGAAGATTCATCACCAATGTTCCAATGGGGTGAAGCCTTTGCTGTAACGTATATCGTTGAATTGATGTCAATTTTGACTCAATCACCTTGGCAGCCCAATAAAGTGCGCTTGCAAGGTCACGACATCGATGTAATCAAAACGATCCTTCCAAGCAACTGCCAACTGTTCATCGACCAACCGTCCACTGCCGTACTTATTCCAAATGAGATTTTGCAACAACCAATACGCTTATCTTCTAAAGATCTAAGCGCAAAACCTGCGCTTATTGAATGGCACACTAGCTTTACTGATAGCGTCTACGAGTTACTCAAGCCCTACATGAAAGAGCAAGACCTCTCACTTGAAGAGGCCGCAGAGCTGCTTAATTTTTCAGTGAGAACGTTTCAACGTAAGCTTAAAAACGAAAATACCACCTACCGAAAGGTCAAAGAGAACCTGATGTTTTCTGTCGCCTGTGAACTGATGGAAGAAGGCCACACACTGACCTACATTTCTAGCCAACTCGGTTACACCAACATCTCGCATTTTTCTCGTGCGTTTAAGCGTGTGTCTGGCCTTACGCCGAAGATTTACCAACGCTCAATCTCGGCTTAGGCTTCGCTCGATTGATTAACCAAGCACGGCCTACATCTAACCAAGGGCAATTGGAGTAGCACAGCCTGGGCTAGAGCTACACACTCTATTTCGCCCGTTACCTTTAGCGCGGTAAAGTGCCTTATCTGCACTGCGATAGGTCGCTTCGGCTTGCGCCTGTATTTCAGACACACCACTGCTCACGGTCAGGTTCAATGTTGTCCCTTTGGTAATCACTTCTTTCAGTCGATACATCGCCTCAAACGCTTCTGCCAAATTGGTTTCAGGCATCAAGATAGCGAACTCTTCTCCGCCTACTCGCGCGACGATATCAGTGTCTCGGCTGTTGTTTCTCAACAGTTCAGCGACCTCTTTCAGCGCTGAATCACCTTGGTCATGACCGTGATTATCATTGATAGCCTTGAAGTGATCTAAATCGATCAACGCCAAACAGGAATGTGTGTAACCATAACGCTCTGCCAGGTTAGAATAATGTTTTAAGTCGTTATCAAAGCGGCGTCGATTCCAGCACCCTGTCAGTGAATCCGTTTCCACCAGCATTCTTAATCGACGCTCCAATATCTTGCGTCGGCTAATATCCGTAAAGGTCACCACGTACTTGTTATTGTGCGGCAGAATTTCAGTTAGCTTTTCCACCACAACGTTTACGGTAAACTGCTCACCAAGTCGACTGACGCCACTCAACTCACCTTTCCATCTCTGGTTTTCCTTCAGTGAGCGAGTAATGGTCGTGATTAGGCTGCTGTTATTCATAAAACAGAGATCAGAAATCGGACGAGATTCGACTTGGTCAAAGGCATAACCTGAAACCCGAGAGAATTGTTGATTCACTTGTATGACCCTCAATTGACTATCGAGGACAATAAAACCTGCGACACCATCAATGATCGCTTCCGACAAGTTATTCTTGCTTTGAGCCATTTCATGTCGATAAAGGCGTGCGGTAATAAGAGTGCTAAGTAAAAACAACGCACACACCGAAAAAAACATGGCTGGCGTAGAAGCAATACTCAGCAACCACAAGCTAAATGCCATATTGAGGACAAGTGCAGACACCACGTATAGCGGCATTTTTCGGTCATAACTTAACTTGTTCATAGTTTGCTCTGGTGATGGGCGAATGACTATGATGGCTAAGTTTTGATTAAGATATTTACCATTTTACGACACATACAAATTCAAATTATATGGGTACTTTGAAGATCAACAACTTATGCTAATTATTGAGTAAGAAGAGCAAACTACCACCGCTGAGTGAGCTGCCATAATTGAAGTTAATCCCGACACCGAAGTTATCAAAGAAGTAAGAGTCGTAAGGGACATCGAACACCAACCCAGCGCCGAATTCATAGTAATAGTGTGTGTCTAAAGGATCCGTTAAATCCCCCGCTATATCGATTCTTCTAAAGTTATAGTGGACCTGAGGGTTGTTTAACGACCAAGCATCGAGCGCGACATTTTGCCTAAACTCTAGTTCATTAATAAATCGCATCCCTTCAGGGTTACCGATATCACCATCGTTCGCTTCACCCCATCCAGCCCCATAAAAATAACGCACTCTAGAAGAGACATTCCAGCTTCCCCACTCTTGCTGCTTTAAATACTTGAGTTTGACCGACGGCTCACCTACCAATGCCCATGCTGAGGTATTTAGCGCGTAGCCGTCTAGCTGAGACTGAAATGCTTGAGAGTAGCTGTTGTTGTATTTATATTTATTGCGGTAATAGAGCAAGTGAGTGCCTAAGCCATACGCGATAGACCAACGTTGGGTTAAATGGTTTTGAACCCCGAAAAAGCCATACAGGCCCAATACTGAGTCTTTATTCGGATTCACACGACGGTCAGAGGTCACTTCCGGTGAGATTTCAATATCCTGTTCAGAAAGCGCATAAGACCCTCGCACAGACCAAATAAGGTCAAGATCAGGATCATCGGTGTTAATCACCGAAGAATAAGGAATGGAGCCCACACTCACTTGGCTTCGAGTATCGATGGTTTTATCGGAGCCAAAACCATTGTCGTTCAAATTGATAAATGAATTTGGGTCAAAATCAACAAAGCCAATAGAAACCGCATCACTGTCAGTCAACGCTATAGAAGCCGCGAATATCTTCTCTAAACGATTTTGAATCGCTTCATTTGAGGCATAGGCCGAGGATGAAAAAAGGCCAGTTAAGATCAGAGCAATAGAAGAGGAATACAGCGATTGGGGTGAAAGCATTAAGTTGACTCCATTCAAACTTATGCTTCAAGTGTAATTGGTAACTTAACTATTTCAATCAGAGAGTTAACGGTGTGGTTGATACTGCTCTCAGTTCCAACTGCAAGAGCGTTGCCAAATCGATGGCTCCCCAAAGCTCTTCTACGTCTTGGATTCTAAAATGAATAATCATATGTGCCTCTGTCTAAATTGGAGTCTTATCTTGGATCATTCTTAAAACCCTTACTTACCATAATACGCCAAGCCGACTTTAAGACCTGTTTCGCATATAAAACAATAAGCGTTTGAAAATTATAAGATTAACTCCTAAGTTTTTTATAACCCTTTACTCAGGAAGAAGTAGATGAGCAATATAGAAAAAGTATATGGATTTAATACGCCCCAACGACTCTTTGTCGGATACACCCTTGCGGTACTCGTCGATTTAACCGTTCTTAATTTTTTTGATGAATACTGGGACTTCGTCAATATCGAGTCATTCACCATCTCATTTGCAGCTGCGATTTTGCTGCAGCTATTACTCAAATTGTCTATAGGCTTAGAACATAAGCTGGCGGATTACTTCAAATCTAAACCGGGGACTGCACCTAAGATTTATCGCGGTTTATCCAGTTACGTGATTTTGGTGGGCTCTAAGTTTGTGATGTTGGAAGCCATCAATATCTTATTTGGAGACAAGGTAGATTTCACAGGCCCATGGAATGGTGTGGTAGCGTTCTTCGCTGTGGTATTCACGATTTTGGTCGCAGAGATTGTTGTTTCAAAGATCTACTTCGCACTCGATGATACGCCCAAAGCCGAAAAAGCATAGCCGCTTTTCTTTCACATCTAAGACAAAAAAGTGAGCCTATCAAGGCTCACTTTTTACATCTATTCTTTACGTTTCAGCGATTAACAAGCAGAGCTGTTAGATAAAGACTCTCGCTCTAACACCGAATACCCAAGCGCTGCTTTCATTGGAGAATGCAGGATCCTTTATGTACTGGATGTCAGGCGTTACTTGGAAATGGTCACCAAACTGCATGTTGTAGTAGATCTCTGCTGTCCACTGCTCTGTACTACCGCTTATAGCTTTCGCATCAGCTGCAAAAGAATCACCATTCACTTCCGCCCAGTTTAGCGCTACACCAAGGTTGTTGGTCGGTTTTCCTAATCCAAAGTACCCCATACCAACAGAAATCGACTTATCGTAAAGGGCAACATCCCCTTCAGAGAAACCACCTCGCACAAACGGCATCACTTGATCAGTCATGAACTGGCTCCATGAGAAGTTAACGCCCGAGCCACCTTCCGCAGCAAGGCTATTACTATGACGAGTATCGTCACCAAAGTCCCAGAAAGTCACATGGAAGTTATCGGTGTAGATCTGCTCTTGCGAAGCCGTCCAGCCTAACTCCAGTGTGGTGAAGTAAGAGGCATCGCTGCCAAAAGCGGTATCAAAGCCATCAAAAATGTCATCTGATTTACCCTTTGCGTCCGCGATACCACCGACCACATAAAAATTCTCACCCAACATATGACCAGCAGAAAGCGCAAGTACACCATCATCAGGTAAGCCCATCGCACCAGAGCCTGTCGAGAATGCCAAATTAGTAAAGCCAGACCATGGGCTTGCTAGAGCGTAAACATCCGCATAGTTAGTTACATCCTGCCAACCGACAACAATAGTGCCTTTGCCATCGTTAATTTTTTGCTTCCAATTTAAGTCCGTAACACGAAACCCTTGGTCACTGTATGCAGGGCCAATTGAACCGACATAGCCAAGTGGGCCGAATGAATAGTCTTTTGGCGCAGTATCACCATAGGCATGTCTATGTTCCACCTTCCAAACTAAGCTACCTGAGTTCTGTGTGTCCTTTCCGTATAGATGCCATGAACCGTATAATCGAGCCACACCCGACGATGCATCAACGCTATCGCCGCCAACCCCATCTCCTGAGGTCAGCCCCAAAGCAAAGTAATCTGCACCAAATGTAAAACCATCCTCAGCTAATGACTCCCTCCAAGATTTCTTTTGTGCTTTCTGCTCTGCAATTGTATTTTCAACAGAATCTGGGCCTTCAAAGTTAGCGCCGTAAACAACGCCGCTCATTGGGCTAGCCGCCATCACAATTGCGATACTTACTTTAGAAAATCTTGAGTTCATCATGTCACCAGTGCTTTTTAAGTTAGTTTTATTTTAGTTATTACTCACATTGAAAATTGTCATTTGATGACAACCATTAATTTTCTTTTTCATAATAGTCTTCGATCATCGAAGCTTTCATTTCATAACCCATGGTGAGGTTACTTTTACCATCGACTAGGAAGACCTCTTCAGTCACTTTGTTGGAGCTAAAGTCACCTTCTACCCACACTGGATACTGAACGTTCTGTACCTGAAAGCCTTCAGGAAAAGACACGCGCACAATCTGGTTTGCAGGAGGCGGTGGCATGTGGATGCACGCACCCGCCACAGGCACTAACAGAAACTCTGTTGCTGTCATTCCCTCTGAGAATTCCAGTGGAACGATGAAACCGGGAACTCGTACTTTCTTGCCATCAAACTCTGTCGTAATAGCTTCGGCGTTTGCTTTCATGGTTTGCATGTATTCATCACGCAGTGCGATCATTTCGTCTGCGTCCACGCCTTGCTCTTTTAGCGTTTGTTTAAATAATAAAGCCTGTTGTTGAGCTTGCTCTTCCTCTGATGCACTCATTGCTATCACACCTTGTAATAGACGCATTTGTTGATCGGTTAGATCCGGCATTTCTACTTTCATTTCGTGAGACTCTGAGTTCAGATCTTGCCACTCAAGATTCATCGCTGTTTCAGCAAAAGTAGGTAAAGCAACGGCCGTAAGTGATGCCACCGACAGGATAAGAGATAGCATTTTTTGCATATAGAACACCTTGAAGAGGGGTGACCTACCCAAATAGGTCACCCATTAAAGCTTAATTTTTAACTGAGTTGTCGAACTGAGTTACAGCGTGTTTTTGTAGACTTTGCCGTCTTTCATGATGACTTTGATGGTATCGATTTCAGGGCTGCGCGGCTCTGCATCAAACCATTTTTCGTTTGCCCCAATCACTGACAAGTCTTCAAGTGGGTTGCCTTCAACAATAATGATATCGGCGTATGCGCCCGCTTCAATCACGCCTAACTTACCCTCTGGGTATGGGTCCATCACGCCAGATAACTTAACGATCTCACCGTTTACCGATGTCATCCCTTTCAAAGTGAAGAAGTTGCCTAACTCTTTACCTGCAAGGAAGATCGTGTGGTCGGTTTGTTTGATACAAGAAACCACGTCACCGACACAGTCTGTGTGGAAACCCCATTTCGGTTGGTACTTGTTTACATTCGAGATGTAGTCTTTGAATGCTTTGGTTGCCGACTCCGCTTTACGCTTAGAGGCAGGGTTCGAGTTGATCGCTTCGATCTGCGTCAGGTAAGGTGAAAACGCGGTCATGTTAGTTGTGATGTAAGCGTCTTTATCTTCCATCTTGTCGGCGATATCGCCATCGAACATGAAACCGTGTTCGATTGTTTTAACACCCGCATCCAAGTTACGCATGATCGCTTTTTTACTGTAGGCGTGCGACATCACGTAAGAGCCATACGCATCAGCAATTTCCACGGCAGCTTCAATTTCTTCCGCAGACATCGCATTCAGCTGCCAAGGGTCAAATGTTGAAGCCACACCACCCGAAGACATGATCTTAATTTGAGTATTGCCTTGCTTGAAGTTTTGACGAGCAGCGGCTTTGATTTCTGTAATACCATCGGCATTAAAGCTCACGCTATTTCGAGCCATACTGGTCGATGAACCAAAGAAGTGTTGGTTAGCCGTGGTTAGGTTACTGAAATCGGCATGCGAACCCGTCGGGCCAATAAATGCGCCTGATGTGTAAAGTCGTGGGCCCGGCAACATGCCAGAATCGATTGTTTTACGTAAGCCAGTATTCAAGCCACCAGCATCACGCCACGTGGTGAAACCTGATTGAAACGCGGCGTTCGCGTTCACTGTTGCTCGAGCAGCCAGTTCTTCAATCGTACGGTTGTTTTCGTGGTCACTTAGATTACCGCCATTCAGCAACAAGTGACCATGGCCTTCGATTAAACCCGGCATTAACGTTTTGCCTTCGCCGTCAATCACTACAGCATCACCAGCCTCTATCGGGCTTGCAGAGATTTGTTTGATAAGATTATCTTCGACTAATACATGATGGTCTTCGTACAATTTGTTTTCAGTACCATTGAATACATCGACGTTAGTAAATAGCGTTGATGCAGCATTTGCAGAAAGAGCAAATGAACACGAAAGAGCAACAACAGAGAGTTTTAAGCCTGCATTTTTCATTTATACACCTTGATTCCGTTTATGAGTGGAGTCCACTTCCCATAACGATTCCGTAACTACTAATGAGTGTCATGAGGTTTCAAAGGTGTTTTTGTCAGCCGCGATAATCACAAAAATCTAATCAAAATTCCGGGAAAAAATCGAGGCAAAAACAACTCATCAACATTCAATAACTTAGTAGTGATACTGCCAGTGTTCAAGGTTGATAAATGGCCATTTGGTGACAATAAATAATTATGCGTTCAGGCTCCGGTTTCTGCTTACTGGCTGGAGTTTTTACTTACTGGCTAGAGTTTCGCTGCGGAGCTGTTATTGCCGAAGCTCTTACTGGTAGCTTTGTACTGCTGCTTACCGAGGTTAGCTGTGCTCTTTTCGATACTGTCTTGGCGTCATGTTCATCTGTCGTTTAAAGGCTCGGGTAAAGTGGGAAGAATCGGAATAGCCCATTTTCGCACCTACTTGCGTGATCGATAGATCTGACTGCTTAAGCAATTCTAAAACCTGCTCAAGAACCATCTCTTCAATCAAGGTTTTGTAGACCACCCCTTCACTTTCCAACCGACGCTGGATTGTTCTGATATGAATATTCAGAATCTCAGAAGCTAAGCTAATTGGGAGTTTCCCCATCGTGAGATAAGGTTTAATAACAAGCTTAAAAGCGCTCAAGAATGAGCTAGGTAAAGGCTTAGTGAGATCTGATACTTGAGCAATTTTGGGTAAAACAATCGGTGCAAGCATGATGTCTTCAGGGATCTCAAAGGCAGTGACCGGTCTATGCGTATAAAACTGAGCACTGCCCATTTGTGGTAGAGATTGAAAACATTCGAGATCGCCATTTTGAATTCCGACCTCAGACGGCTTCCAACGACCTTGTGTTAATACTGAAAGTAGCTCGTTGATGAAAATAACAGAGAACAGTTCAGCGAACTTAAACCACGGTGCGTTAGTAAACGGCTTCTCGCGAACCAACCACCACTTGCCTCCGGATTGCTTGGTATAGACATTCGCACCATTGGATACGAGCTTCAATTGCTCACCAAATTGGTCTAGCGCGTTTTTCAATGAATCCTGCTGGCTTAGCTTAGCCACAAACCTTGGCACATAGGTTTGCTTGCAAAAACTCCACATAAACAGCGAAAACTCTTCTCTCGACGCAGATTCCCCCATAATCTTGACCACGTTCTTAACCGTTGTCTCAGGGAGATAATCGTAATGGTCATTACTGGTGAGAATATCATTAGGGATTTGGGCACTGCGTAGTAAGGTGTAGATTTCACCATCAATATGTTTGAACAGTTCCGCGAACAATTCGACTTCTTTCTTATCGACAACTGTCATTATCTGAGGGGTATTTGGCATCCTTTCCCTTATCTATTCGTTCACGAACTCAAATTATCACCTTTTTTAAGATAGCAGAACAAACGCCGCGTTACCTAGACCTACTAACCGGATGTCTCCGTCAAAATAACTAATAAACAAACGGTTAGTAGCCAAACTCGTGTTTACTGACTTGGTAGATTACTGAACGGCTAAGTCCGCTCTGCGTACCCAGAATGCTCGTATATGATCATAAATCAGATTAAACACAAACGCGTAAATGGTAATAAAAATGGTCACGCCGATATCCATTAAGAATGCCTGCCAAATCCCCACATCAAGTAAGTAAGCCATAACTGGGATCGTCGCCACCAGCAAGCCTGCCTCAAATAGCACGACATGAAAAACACGTAACTTGAGCGAACGCTTTGATTTTTCACCCGTGAAGTAGCGATCAAAAATGCGGTTGAAACAGTAGTTCCAAATCATCGCGATAGTCGCAACAACTATCATGGTTCCTGATAAGGCATTCACATCGTGATCAGTAAATATCGCTAAACCTATAATTGACAGTGTGACGGCCAATACTTCAAACAACACCGAGTGGAAAACTCTCTCTAACGTACTCATACATTCCTATAGCAATTTATAACATGGTGGACTTACCGAAATTATGTCACCGAAAACAATAAGAGAAAGTTAACAGCCATCACGTTTAGTGATAGCTTAAGTATAAGTACCCCCTTTGGTATTGAGCGAGAGATAACATGTACAGTTTTGAGCAATTAAAAGTCTTCGTCACTGTGTGTGAAAGTGGCTCTTTCTCTGCCGCCGCTCGCAAACTGAAACGCGCTCAGTCTGGAGTCAGCCAGTCGATCGCCAACCTAGAAATTGCCATCGACCAAGAGCTATTTAACCGAGAGAAAAACATCCCCGTTTTGACCAACACAGGTAAAGCGTTATTACCTGTCGCTAAGTCGATTCTCGACCAACAAAAGTACTTCGACCAAAAAGTAGAATCGCTCACACAAGAAGATGAGCACGAACTGATCATTGCGGTTGATGAAAGCATCATAGATAAGAATTTCATTAAGATAATCAGCTCACTGGCCGATCAGTTCCCAATCACGCACTTCGATATTATTACGGCCTCAACCTTCGATGTGGAAGACCTCGTAAGACGCGGCAAAGCGCAGATTGGCATCATCTATGCGGATGGTGAACTTAAAGTGGATATGGACTTCTTCTTACTGGGCCAAGCCCGCTTTCTTACAGTTAGCTCCGCCACTCACGAACTCAGCCAAATGTCGGTAGTACAAGACTCAGATCTAAAGCGTTATCGCCAATGTGTGCATCGCAGTTCAAAGCAGCGCGAACTGTGGTTCACCTACGGTATTAGCTCGATGCTTTGGTATGCCAACAACCACAAAACGATCATCGATCTCGTTGAACAGAACGTAGGGTGGGCAAATGTGCCTGAAATGATGGTGCTGGAAGGGATTCAGAAAGGCGATCTCGTAGCACTGCCAGTGGCACACGAGCATGGTGGTTGGATTACTCCAGTGGGTTGCTTAGTGTCTCGCAGCCATATCAATGGCCCAGTGTTAACAAGTTTACTTGAAAAACTAAAAGGCCACTCATTAGAGAACAATCAATGGCAAGCCAACTAATCTCCCCCAATTCTTGAGTTCAGCCTATTTTAGCAACTGAATCCTAAGTCAATGACGGTGGTGTTTTCTCCAGCACTACCTCATTTCCGCTTGTCGTGCCGATAAATATCTTTGTCGTGTGGATAAAACACCTTAGTTGATGTCCAAAAGTGACCTAACTACACTGCGATCCCAACCGGGTGTGTCTTTTCAAACGAATTTAGACAGACCCAAATCGCTCTTTAACACCACTGACCCAACTTCAAATCTCCCAGATAAACGCTCTGTCTTGCAGTCGCTTATGCCGGTTTCAAATAGATCACTTTTGAATATTGATTCGTACCCAGTTTATGAGCGCTCTTCGAGTGCTTTTTTATATCTAAATGAACCTTTTGGAAAATTTGTCGTGAACGTTTTAAGAAATATTTGCCCTGAGAAAATGGGTAAAGAGCGTAACAAACGAGAGTATGATTTACGCGTACTTAATTGTGTCAGTGAAAGCGAGTATGAATCGCGTATGGCAGTTTGGAATAGCTTAACTTTGGTTGCTACTCCGTCTGTTTCAGAAACAAAAGGCTTCATCGATGAGGCTTTCAACAAACTTCAGCATGACTTGAAAGAAGCGAGCCGTGAGTTATCGATTAACTACACAGACTTCATTGCAATGGCGCATGAAGAGCTCAACTATATTAAGGTGTTTGTTGCTGATAAGACCGCACAATACGGTTGGTACGCTGCGATCGCTCTGATGATTATCGGCACGGTTACTCTTTGTATTCAGTAAGATAGGCACGTATTTTATTGGCTACTACTGCGAGTGCTTTAATGCGCTCTAACTAGAAAACAAATGACTCATTTCATTTGTTTTCTAGCTTCTCTACACTCACTCTCCCATTAGAGATAGCAAATCCTGCGTCGCTTGTTTTGGGCTTTCAGCGTGACATATCGCTGACACCAAAGCCAACCCATGAATACCTGTCTTGACCAACTGCGGAATGTTCGACTCGTTAATTCCACCGATACCCACAATCGGCAACTTCGTTGTCTCCAAAGCCATTTGAATGCCTTCATAACCCCAATGTTTCTTTAGATTCGTCTTGGTTGGTGTGGCAAAAAGCGCACTGAGGCCAATGTAATCAATCGGCAAACTATCGGCTTGTTGTAGCTGCTGTTCAGTTTCAATTGATAACCCAAGAATCTTATCTGGACCAATCAACTGGCGTGCTAACTCTGCAGGCATATCCGATTGCCCCAGATGCAAACCATCGGCGTCGACAGTCAATGCAACGTCCACTCGGTCATTGATGATCAGCGGAACACCTGAGCCAGCCAGAATCGACTTAACCGCTTGTGCTCGTTCAATGAAGGCTCTTACGTCCCCATGTTTTTCTCTTACTTGAACCATAGTGACGCCACCAGCAACCGCTTGTTCAACCACGAATTTAAGCGTTTCTAGATCTTGTTGGTCGTCAGTCACCAGATAAAGTTTATAAGGGTTCATCGCGTACCTTTGAAGTCGATTTCTAAAATTGGTTTTCTGCCATTTTACCGACAAATCACATCCTATGCATGGAAGTTAGCACTTAATTCCTTAAGTTAGGCGGTTGAATTCAAATACGCAACTCGTTGAAAGCATGTCGAAAAACCCGATTTTTCTAACAAAAGCGTTACTTATTACACAAACTATTCGCTTTAGCATGCCCAGAATGCTGTTTTATGAAATACTCCCCTATGAAGGAATCAGGTAAATATAGGGATAGTTATGCGCCACCTTTCTATAGCGCTCAAGATCAAGCTGGGTTATGCCATCTGCTTGCTCTTTTTCGTCATTTCAGGCCTTGTGAGTTACAAAGGTATTCAAACCTTGTCGAACGGCTTTAGCCAGTACAGTGACCTCAGCCACAAGGCGACATTGTCAGGCAACATTCAAGTGCACTTTCTTCAGATGCGTTTAGCTTCTGAACGTTACTTAGAGTCATTGGATGATCAATACGAAGCGAATTATCAATCGAGCAAACTTGCGATTGATGAACTGCTGAACAACTTAATCCAAACCACCACCAATACTGATAGCTTGTCGAGCCTGCAATTAGTGCAAGACAGCGTTGCAGCTTTTGATGCGGCTTATGGATCAATGAAACAGAGCCAACTGCTCATTGACCAGTTAGTGAACGTGGAGATGGTCACACGAGAAACCAACGCACTGAAAGCGGCTCAGAGCTTATTGTATGAGTCTTACAATAACAATGATCCAAACGCGAGCTTATACGCAGGCATGTTGATGGAGAACTTCCTCGCAGCCAAGATCACAGTGCTGAGTTACTCAAACAACAACGACCTCAAAACCTATGAAGCTGGTAAAGACATTTTTGAATATGCTCTGCCAGGTATAGAAGGCGATATTGAATCTCTTAAATCATCTCCTTATCAAAGTGAATTGATTGAAGATTTCTCTAACCAACGGGAAGCGTACGCGAAAGGCTTTGAGCAAGTTCATCAACAGATGATTGAGAACACGCAAAGAACCGCTACCCTCGCCTCTATTGGTGACAGCTTAGCGATTTCGGTAGCTGATGCTCAGAGCATTCTAGAACAACAGAAACAAGCATTAACACCAGAACTGCAAGCCAGCGAAAAGCGCTCGATTCAAATCATCATATTGCTGACGGGTGTGGCTTTAGTTATTGGCATGACGAGCGCCGTGTTGGTGACTCGCTCTATTACTAAAGGCATCGCACAAGTTAAACAGATCACCAACGAGCTTTCTCAGGGCAACCTGAATGTGGAAGTGAACATTGAGAGCAAAAATGAGATTGGCGAACTGCTGACTAATATGGAGATCACCATTGAATCTCTGCGCGATATTGTTGGCCAAGTGAACCGTTCTAGCGTGCGTATTGGTGAGATGTCGGAGTCACTCAATCAAGTGACAAATAACAGCTCGACCAACGCAACACAATTGAACAGTGAAATGATCAATATCTCTTCTGCCGTTGATCAATTAGCTTCCAGCACATCAGAAATTGCGGCAAGTGCTAACCACGCGTCTCAAGTTGCCAACCAAGCCACCGAGAATGTGGCGATGGGACTGAAAGAAGTAGATAAGACACTGCATGAAATTGGCAGCGCCGATGAAAGCATGCAGGTCAGCAGCCAGAAAGTGACTGACCTACACAAAGAGTCGATGAACATTGGTGCCATTCTTGAAGTAATCAAAGGCGTTTCTGAGCAGACCAACCTGTTGGCATTGAATGCGGCTATTGAAGCTGCGCGCGCAGGTGAACAAGGTCGCGGATTTGCAGTAGTAGCCGATGAAGTAAGAACGCTCGCTAAACGTACCCAAGACTCTGCTAGCCAGATTGATGAGCTCATCACCTCACTACAACGTGGCGCTAAAGATGCGTTAGAGTCTATCAAAGAGAGCCACAGCACGGTTTCAGACGCTTCAACGCAGGCGCAGCAAGCTTCTCAGAACTTACATGTGATTAATCAACACATCCAAGATCTGAACCAAGCCAACAGCCAAATCGCGGTGTCGGTTGATGAGCAGGATCGTCTTACCAAATCACTGGGTGAAAACGCGCAAGGTGCAAACACTATTGCTCAAAGCAACCAAGAGTCGGTAAGCAGCATTTCAGGTGCAGCGAGCGACTTAACCGAGGTTGCTCATCACCTAGAGAGCCAAGTTAACCGATTTAGAACCTAGCCAGCCAGTCTATACACAGCTGACACAGTTCCAAACCAGTAATAAAAAGCCCCCTACACATAAGTGTCGGGGGCTTTTTTAAGTTAATCTAACTCTAACTTGTGGCTTAGAGTTAGATTAGCCCTACTGAATCTTCAAGCGTTGAATCAGAGTCTCTTCGTCTAACTGATACAACTCATCAAGCAAGTTAATTTGCAAGCTACCTGGGCCGCGAGAGTTTTCAGCCGCGATTTCACCAACCACGCCTAATACCGCTGCTGCAGCTAAACCACTATCATCACCAACAGCCGCGAAAGCACCCGTCAATGCAGTTAAAGTACACCCCATACCCGTCACATACGGCATCATTTGGTGTCCATTGTTTAACGTCACCACGCTGTCTTTGGTGACAACGTAATCTGTCTCACCAGATATCACCACATTTGCACCGTATTCAGCCACTAAGCACTGTGCAGCACCTAACGCAGCATCACTGCTATCAAGCGCATCAACGCCTTTGCTCTGCGCTTGTTCGCCCGCTAACGCGATAATCTCAGACGCATTACCACGAATGATTAGCTTATCAGCTAAGCGTGCAATTTCTCGAGAAGTCTCGGTACGCAGCGTGCTTGCGCCACAACCTACTGGATCAAGCACCACAACCTTGTTGTTCGCGTTGGCTTGTTCAACCGCGAAACGCATTCTCGGCGTCCAAACACTGTCTAACGTGCCAATGTTAATCACAAGCGCGCCAGAGAAAGACATCATCTCAGCCAGTTCTTGTTGTGAGTGCGCCATGATAGGCGAAGCGCCAATCGCTAATAACGCATTGGCCGTATTGTTCATCACAACGTAGTTAGTGATGTTCACAACCAGTGGCTTTTGCTCTCGTACTGCGCGCAACGATTGGATGATTTGTTCAGTTAGCATGGATAAATCCTTATTCGTAAAAGTCGCTTTTAAGCCGAAGTTGAGTCATTAAGTGCATTCAGCCCTTGCTGCCAAAAAGCCACTTCCATACGCGTTGCGGTTTTGAAGATATGAACGATGTTCTGACCGCGCTCGCTGTTGATATCAATTTCAGCAAGCAGCTGATTGAAGTATTCTGCGCCCGTTGCCACGCCAGATTGGAACTCTTCTCCGCCGTAAAGCTGAAGCCAGCTCGCGTATGGGTTGCCTTCTAAAACAGTATCGCTGCTTTCTAACAACGCTTTACCGATCACAGCGTAACCAATGGAACACGGAGCCAGTGCCGCATAAAGATCGACAAGATCACCCGTCATGCCTGCATCCAGAACGTAGCGCGTGTAAGCAACTGTACCGAAATCTTCCGGCTCATTTTCTAGGTCAGATTCGGTTAAACCCCACTGACCACAGTAAGTCACGTGGTGAGAGATTTCAGAATCTAGCAGAGCATGAACACTTGGCAGTGCACGACGCATATCAGCCAAGGTTTTTGCCTTGTAAATCGCCAATGCATAAGCGCGAGCATACTGTTTTAAGAACAGAAAATCTTGCTTCAGATAATGCAGAAAACATGGTTGAGCGAGCGTGCCGTTTGCTAGCGTTTTAACAAAATCATGCTCTGTGTAGTCTTGCCAATCTTGTTGACAGGCTTGGATTAAGTCTTGGTATTTCATGAGATCCCTTAATCAAAAGTCGGTACGTAGTCAGCGGCTTTTGGTAGTGATTTGATAATGCCTTTGTCGAACATGAACTGTGCGTAATTGTCGTAACGTTTTAGGTCAACAGCAGAAGGGCGAAGCGCAAAACGAGTCAGCGTGTCATTCCATGCTCGTTGGTTAAGTTCGTTGTTCAACGTATCTGGAGAGTACGCAACAAACTCGCTCCATGATTCTTGTGGGTGGTTCACAATGTAAGTTGTTGCTTGTTCCAATGCTTTGTTGAACGCTTTGATCGCTTCATCATCGTGCTGCTTTGCGTTCGCAACAAAGATAAGCTCATCGTAAGCTGGCACACCGTGCTCTTCTGGGAAGAATGCTTTGGCTTTAAAGCCTTCAAGGGCTAGCTGGTTAGTTTCGAAGTTACGTAGGCCACCCCAGATTGCATCTACCTTGCCTGATGCCAATGAAGACGACAGTGCCCAACCGACATTGATGGTTTGCACGTCTGTAAACGCAACATTTTCTTGAGCTAGCATGGTGCCGATGGTCGCTTCTTCGTTACCCGCAATCGCAATACCGATCTTCTTGCCTTTCAGATCCGCTAATGAATCGTTCTTGCCGTTATCCAGTACCATTAGCGTGTTTAGTGGCGTCGCGATAAGGGTTGATGCACGAACTAAAGGAAGACCCGCTGCCACATCCATGGTTAAACTTGGTTGGTAAGTTACCGCTAAATCGACCTTACCTGCTGCGACAAGTTTCGCTGGCGTGCTTGGGTCTGCTGGTTCTTGGATTTCAACCTCTAAGCCTTGGTCAGCGAAGTAGCCACGCTCTTGAGCAATCACAATTGGGCCGTGGTTCGGGTTCACAAACCAATCCAACATCAATGTCAGTTTCTTTCGTTCAGAATCCGCCAATGCATGACCTGAAACTAGCGAAGCAAGCAGTGCCACTGCACCTACCAATTTGGTATTTTTCATAGTTAACCTTTCCTTTTGAATATTATTATTGTGTTTATAGAGCTCATTTTTAACGAGCTATTGTTGAGATAAATAGCGTTGAGCGAAGCCTTATTAAACAAAGTGTTATTGAGCAAGCCATTACTGGTTCTCCCAAGGGATAGCTTTCTTGAGTAATTTGTCTGTGATGAAGTAGAGCGAGATAGAGAGCACCGCCAAGATAAACAAGGCAGCAAACATCTCATCAATGATCATTCGTGCATTGGCTTGCAGCATTAGATAACCCAGCCCTTCACTCGAACCTACCCACTCGCCAACAACTGCGCCAATTGGGGCGATAACCACAGCCACACGAATACCCGACGCCAATGTTGGCAGTGCAGCAGGAAGTTGAATGTGGCGGAGCAGTTGCCATTTCGATGCGCCCATCGTCTTGGCAAGGTCAAGATAGCCTGTCGGTGTATTGCGCAGACCGTCGTAACAACAAGTGGTTACTGGGAAGAAGATAATGATCGCCGCCATCACCACTTTTGAGGCGATGCCATAACCAAGCCACAGCATCAGTACTGGCGCGATCGCAAATACAGGAATCGCTTGGCTAGCAATCAAGATAGGCAACAGCCAACGTTTCAACGGATCAAACATCAACATCTGCAAGGCGAAAAACAGCCCCATGGATAAACCGAGCAATAGACCAAGTAAGATCTCTTGCGCAGTCACCCATGTATGTTTGAGCAATACATCGTAGCGTTCGATTAGCTTAATAAAGACTTCTGCAGGCGCTGGCAGAATGAAGCTTGGCATCTCGAAGACAACCACAACTAACTGCCATAAACCTAGAATCACAACACTGCTGATAATCAAACGAACAACAGGATTCATCTGACGAGGGCGTGCAGTGATAGTCTGTGCGTTAGTTGAATGAGCCACAGCTTCACTTCGCGTTAAATCATTCATAATCACGCTCCAACTGATCTAAGATCGCCTGTTGCAACTCGGCACACTCACCATTGAGTACTCGTGGCGTTGAGGTGTGAGGCACAGGTAAAGAGTGAGCACTCGCAGGCGAGCCTTGCAACACATACAAATTGTCCGCCAAACGCACCGCTTCTTGTGGGTCATGGGTGATCAACACAACGGTTTTATCTCTCAACAGCTCACACGCTAAGCTCTGTAGTTTGTGTCTCGTTACCGCATCCAGCGCAGAGAACGGCTCATCCATCAGCACCACTGGCTTGTCTTGCATTAAAGTTCGAGCCAAAGCGACACGTTGACGCATACCACCAGACAACTGATCCGGCATCGCATTCGCATAATCAGCCAAACCAACCGCAGCGAGCAACTCGAGTGCTTGATTGGTTTGCAGTGCTTTGTCAGAAGCTGAATTTTGAAAACGATGACTCAGACATACATTGTCGATAACCGACAGCCACGGCAGTAACAAATCCTGCTGCGCCATGTAAGCGATGCGATCCGTTACAGGCAATCCATCAGAGGTTGTCAATGTTCCCTGCCACTCCACCTTGTCGTCCAACAAGCCTGCCAGATAACGTAATACCGTGGTTTTCCCGCAGCCACTTCGACCTAGCAATACCGTCCACTTACCTGCGCTTAAGCTAAGCGACAACCCAGACAAGGTCGCGTGCTCACTGTCGTTATAGCGTAAGGAGGCATTGCTGAGTTGAACACCCACCGTATTAACGGACATTACCGTGTCCAGCGAAGAAGTGGTTTACCGGGCCATGACCTTGACCGACTTTCAATTCGTCAGCATGAGCAATAGCGCGCGAAATGTATTGTTTGCCTAGCTCAACAGCCTCTGACAGCGTATTACCTTGAGCTAAGAAAGAAGCAATGGCAGAAGATAGCGTACAACCCGTGCCATGGGTGTTTTTGGTAGGGAAACGCTTCGCGCTAATCAAAGCAGATGTGGTTGGCAGAATCAGTAAATCGTTACTGTTTTCATCTTTCTCCAAGTGACCGCCTTTTAGCAGGACTGCTTTAGCACCTAAAGCACGCAGGTCTTCAATCATGTCCTGCATTTCAGCTTCGCTTTCAGGCACGGCTTTGCCTGTAAGTGCTGCGCCTTCCGGCAAGTTAGGGGTAATGATATCGGCAAGCGGAATCAGCTCTTGTTTTAGCGTGGTGATAGCTGAGTTTTCTAGAAGAAGGTCGCCACTTGTCGCGACCATTACAGGATCAATCACTAAGTGTTTTGGCTGGTATTGTTTTATTTTGTCTGCAACGACTTCGATGATTTGCGAATCCGCCAACATACCAACTTTTACTGCCACTATGTTCAGATCGGTGAACACCGCATCTAATTGGCTGGCAACATGCTCAAGTGGGATTGGAAAAATGGCTGACACGCCTTGGGTATTCTGAGAGGTAATGGCAGTAATTACCGAACAAGCGAAGCTACCCGTTGCAGACATGGCTTTAATATCCGCTTGAATACCAGCGCCGCCGCCACTGTCAGAGCCTGCTATGGTTAAAACAATCGGAGTATTGACCACCGAAGATTGGTTGTGTGGTGTTTGAGTATTCTTGAGTGGCGCTTGAGTGTTGGAATGCTGCGTCATGGTCGCTCCTACTATCTAAAAGACGTAAGAGAACCGAACTTTGGCCGTAAAGAGAGTGTGGAAATGAAACCAATGAGAGATCATTGTTAGACCACATAGACAAAGTCATCATAGTTCCCTACGCCAGTGTTAACTGAATCAGGTTCAACGGGTCTCGAATAACGATCTCAGCAAATACCACTTAAGGTAGATGCCCCCCGACTATTGATAACGATAGTAACAGCACTCTTGCAACTGAGATACTCATTTTATTCATTTATAAGATACAAGCATGAATAAAATTCAATTTAGCTTTGTTAACAAGCACTTAGTTTCGCTGAACATTTGGTTGTGATTGGATGAATAAACACATGACTATCAACAACATACCAATCCAACCGACTAAAGGTATGCGCTCCCCCACAATCCAGACAGCCAATACAGCGGCAACAACTGGCTCAAGCAAAGTAATCAAATTCGCACTACTTGCCGTGACATGTCTTAACCCGAAACTGAACGCGATATAACCCAAACATTGAGGAAGTAACACCAAGTAACTCACCACGAATATATTAGTACTTGAAGCGAATAGATTGTCACCAGTGAACCACAGCGTTGGTAATAACAACATTGCACCTAAACCAAATATGCTGCCCATCGCTGCTTGCGACTTAATGCCTTCGTCTATCAGAGCTTTTGTCGCCCATGAATAAATGGCGTAACACAACCCAGCAATCAACCCTAATCCAATGCCCAAAAGCTTCAGATCGTCACCAGAATCATTCGCTGATGATGATTCTGAAAATACCAGTAGCCCAATACCAACCACGCCAATGGCAAAGCTCGTTAACCAACGTTTGTTGATATTATTCTTTTTGCTAATAAGACACTCTAAAAGTGCAGAAAAGAAAGGAGCAGTAGCTATCGACACCACTGTGCCCATTGCGACACCCGATAACTTCATCGAAGAGTAAAAAGCCAGAGGATAGATCGCCAAAGCCAGCGCACTCGCCGCTAACAACTTTTTGTTGAGCAAAAGCTTATCAAGTGAAGATAAGATCTTTCGATACGCCAAGACTGCTTGCATTAAGCCGCCGACGCCCATTGAAAAAGCACCAATCGCTAATGGGCTGAGATCAGGCGCAAAGCTTGCGGCGGTGCCTGTCGTGCCCCATAAAACAGAAGCAAACACGATGGCTAAAGTGCCCGTTTGGAATTCGTTAACGCGATTGATGGCAAGATTCATTTCTATTACCTAGTCTATTTTCATTTCTGAAATAGATAATAGTGAACATATACTAAGTTGAGTTTGCCAAAAGGACGCTATTCTTGTTTTGGAAGACTCTCTTTCATCGAGCCCAAAAACGCCCTTGGAGACATGCCAAAGTGCTGAGAGAAGCGTCGACTGAATGCAGACAAGTCACTATAACCCACATTTTCTGCGACCAATTGAACGGGTAAATCGGTATGGCTAAGCAAGGCTTGAGCTTTCTCCATACGATAGCGAGTGATGTACTTAAGCGCACTGATTCCAATGCACTCTTTAAAGCGCTTCTTAAATTGAGTGGGGCTCAAGCAAGCCGTTTCTGCAAGCTGAGAAATAGAGAGAGGCTGGGCGTAATTATCCGCAATGAGCCTTTGGACCGCTCGAATACGAGGGTCGATGCTCTTGCTGACTTTTTGTTGCTCTAATAACAGTGAAAACACATCCAAGATGGATGATTCAATGCCACTGTCCACTTGGTATTCCAACTGCTTTTCAACAAACAGCAAGAAGCTCATTAAGGGTGGCGTGATAGTAAACACCGAGAGCTCATGCTCTAACAAGTGCTGCGGTAACTCTGCCATATCTGCGACAATAAACCGCGCTGCTTCATCCGCCTTAAACGCATGCGCTGTGGTTACCGGAATCACCGCGCATTCGCCCACGGCCACCTTGCCGACATATCCCACCATTTCAATACTAATACTCCCTTGAATAGGCAGCACGAGTTGATGGTAGCCATCATGGGCATGAGTATTAAATTGCTTGGTGTAAGATCGAATGCTTAGGCTAGATTTCATGAGCAACGCCGGAGTACATTTCGCTAGGTTAAAGTAAGAGATACAAAGTTACATTATCACTTCCCTAGAGTCACACTCAATGATCATCAAATTCATGCTAACTAGGTGACATGATCAAAAACGGCCTCTAAATGAGAGGCCGTTCTTATTCGAATGCTTAATCACGTCAAAGATTTAAAACGATACTTGGTTATCCTGACCAACCACTACCTGAACACTATTTTGAACTTCATAAATGTCAAAACCATCAGCAACCGGATCAGCATTGTCTTCATCACTGTCGTGTTGCGCGGTACAGGTATAACCCAATGAGTAAGTACCTGGATCAATAAATCCCAGAGAGAACTCATAGTTAGTCTGTGCTTCATTCATTGCCACTGATGCTGAAGTAATCGGCTTCACCTCATCGGAACCGCCAATAGGCGCCATGTCAGCTTTGTCGACATTACCTTCATACAAGTACACCGACTGAACATAAGTATTATCATTTGTAGGGTTACAAGCTTCAAAAGTGGTACTCGAAACAGTACCTTCAATGTTTCCTGTCTCAACCGTATTGATAAGGCTTACAGACGTTCTTTGAATAGTGTAATCAGGGAAAGTCGAACTGTTCTTTAGGCCACGTCGAAGATCGAACTCGACAACAAAATCGTTACTCTGTTGGTTCACATTAAATGAATCATTAAAGTAAAGCACGCCAGCGTTATCTTCTTTACCAACACCTTGCGGGCACGCGCCATTACCTTTCACCGTTAACTCACGAATCGAGTCATCGTTTTCTACAACATAAGATGGATGTGTCGGGTGATCGCCATCATTCGCAAACACACATAGTTTATAGCTACCTACTGGAACTACCTCGTTTTCAATCAAAGGAAGTGCATCGCTTCCTTGGTAATCCAATAAATTGACACTTAATGGAATAGGATCTTCACCGTCTGGCAACGGGTCGCCATTTTCATCAACGTAATCACCGTTTTCGTCCGTTTTATACACGTCATACACTAGCGTTGTACCTCCCTGAATCGGAAGTAAAGCTACCTTGCTGAATGTCACCGTCACATCTTTAACATCATCGACGGGCGCATCACTCACACTCAAGGTAATGGGTGTCGTACTGCTTGATGATCCTGAGTCTCCGCCACAACCAACAAGCCCGGCCAACACAAGGCTAGCTAAAGCCGTTTCCTTTAAATATTTCATAACTCATTTCCTATAAAATCACTGCTCAATAAAGGGCTTATTTGAGTGCCCTCTTATTCTTTTTCTTGTTGTGACCCATAAATAAACAGCGCTATTGTTTGATGATCCCTACTATTCAGGGCATTCCTCATCCAAAAAACACTGTTCATCAAGGTGCACATATCAAGTCGCACATAGGTTAATTAAGTCTAGTAAGTAAATTGTCAGTAGCAACGCATGTTTGGCAAAAGTGCTGTCAATTGTGTTGAAATAGTCGTTGAGTAGAAAATGGGAAGCAGGGATTGAAAGCAACTTGATCAAAGTGAATAATCGCCACCAAGATCAAAAAAGGCCGTTAAGACAGCCTGTTGCTGAACTTAAACGACCTTTTCATTGAATTTTGATTAAGCTAATTCGATCTTAGCTCATTCAAATTCGCTTATTTTTGAAGTTGTTCTTTAGCCGCTTCAACCTTAGAGAAATCTAGGCCAAGCTCTTCAACGGCTTCTTTGATTAGCGCAGGGTTTTGCATTACCTGGCCCATCAGCATTTGAAGTTTATCTTGTGGTAAGCCAAGTTGGCTGATCGTCGCCATTGCTGCAAGAGGGTTCTCGGTCAACGTCTTGAATAGCTCGCTGATCTGCTCGTCGCTAATATTGTTCTCTTTCAACATTGCTAAAATCGGGTTCATTTTTTTGCCTTTGAAACACTAAATTAAGTAGGAGCACAGCATACCATCTAGCTGTGCTCGATTGTACTAGCAACTTATACTTTGCCTACTGTGAAGTAACCCTAAGCCTAGCGAGACTCTAATGGGTAAGAGCGGTAGCTCCACATACCATAGGTTCTAAGCGCATCTCGGTAGATACCTAGTAGCTCACCACTGCTCGCCTTCTTAAGATCTGCGAGTGGCTTGTCTGGGTAAGAAACCGTATCAAAAGTAATGCCCTGAGGGCCGGTTTGCCAGCTAGCGATTTCAAACAGAGTTTGACCACGACGAACATGGCTTGCCGAGCTAATAATGGTCGCGTGCTTAATATCATGGCGAGCAAGTGCGTAGCTACTGAATAAGGCATTGCCTACCGTGCTGGTCGCGTAATTCTCTTCGATGATGCGATCTTTGCTTACCCCTTTCTCGATAAGCCAATCCGCCATTAACTTACCTTCAGTCTTGTGGTTCTTGGGCACGCCACCCGTTAACACGATCATCGCATCTGAGTTCGCCTTAGCCATCGCCAATGTTGTCTCAAGACGCTCAATCAAAATTTGATGCATAGAGCCGTCTGGATTAAGCGCATAGCCCAAAGTGACAATCGCGCCATGATGATCAAGCAAGCCTTTATCCGCAGACTCTTTCAACGGTGTTTCTAACACGCGGTCGACCGTAGCAAAAATGCGTTTGATGTCTTCTGCTTTACCTTTGTTCAGGCTTTCCAGTTTCTCCATGTGCTTATTGGATTCACTTTCATTGCCTTCAAATCGCTGCCAAACCGCAAGGTAAGCATGAAGATCAACATCGTCTGGTGCAACCGTCAGCGCTTGCTCAAACAGCTCAATAGCGCGCTCTGCATTCTTGTTGTAGATCTGAGCGTTCGCTGCCGAGATAAGCAAATCAGTACGGTAAGGTTCTAGTTGGTAAGCTTCTAACAATCGGTTAGTCACAATTTCCATGTTGCTTGGCATTTTAGCCGTGAAGCCCGCGTGAGAAATTCTTGCCGGAGACTTAAACGCCTGCAACGCATCAAGAAGTAATTGGTCGACAACTTGTCGCTTAGTCACCAACTGCGCGTAATCCGCAGAAGCCTGTACTGCGCCGTCGTTAGCAGCAAAAGAATAAGGTGTTGCGCCAAAAGCCAGCATGCCACCAAGAGCGAGGGCGATAATGTTCTTTTTCATGAAAAGATCCTGTGTCGTTAAGTGTTCACATCAGATTTGCTCACCAATGTAAGTCCCTAAGATTAAAAAACCGTGAAGCACACCTTAATCTCTAACGTTTATATTCATTTGTTGCATAAGGTGTGGCAGCAGATCACGATTTTGAACTTACCAATAAGCCTGTGCATCCAGATAATTCTGGTTTGAACCAGTGCTCAACGTTTTTGTTGGAATATCTGACTGCGGATTTCATACGCCCTATCCCGCCAAAAACCACCCATCACAAATCCGAACTCCGCATAAAGCAACGAATCAAAAAAACCACTTTAAGCTCATTTTTTCAACAACTTAAAATCCAACACACTGAATCGCGCGATTTTACCCCTCGCTCAAATAACGAGGTCTTCAACACATAGAGTTGGAATGCGAGTCAGAAGATCTTCAAATAATTCAAAATCAACCACTTGAACGATCGTTCAAGTGGTGCTTTAATAAATGACCAATACAAGGAGTTACCCCATGCTTAAGTTCTATTTTCACCAAACACCAAACCCAATGAAGATCGCTCTGTTTTTGGAAGAGACAGGCCTAGATTTTGAACTTGTTCCTGTCGATACCTTAAAGGGTGAGCAGCATTCACCGGAATATCGTTTAATCAATCCAAATGGCAAAACGCCTGCGATTGAAGATGAAGGACAACGTGTATTCGACTCTAACGCTATCCTTCTGTATCTCTCAGAGAAAACAGGCAAGCTTGGCGGTCAGCCAGAAGACAGAGCTGAACTACTCTCTTGGATGATGTTTATCGCGAGTGGCCTTGGTCCATATTCAGGCCAATCGGTACACTTCCGCCATGCTGCACCAGCAGGCTTAGACTACGCTGTGAACCGATACCTACGTGAAGCACAACGTCACTACGAAGTGTTAGAGAAGCATATGGAAGGTCGTGAGTTTATCGTCGGAAATGAGTACACGATTGTCGATGTCGCTGCATGGGGCTGGATTGATAAAGCACCTGTCGTGCTTGGTGAAGAAGGCTTAGAACCCTACCCGAACTTGAAGCGCTGGTTTAACGCAATCAACACTCGCCCTGCTGCACTGCGTGCTCGCGAAATCGGCAAAGGCATTGAGTTTAAAACCGAACGTGATGAAGAAGCAAAACGAGCACTGTTTCCTTCGAATTTCCCAATCAACGAATAATTCAGCATGAAGTAAACGATGTGGAGCGAAAGCTCATTACTGGGCGAGCTATTTAAAAATCAATAGTATTGTTTCTATTAACTTATACCACACTAGTTAAAATATCAATACTATTGATATAGCTATTGTAAGAACCCTTACCGACATCCGATGGTGTCTCTGTCGGTCGTGCCGGGGAAAAGTCCTGAATCAGTTACTCTAGATCGCAGCGAATTTGTAAAGCATATGTTAGGCATGAATTAAACTTCGACTACAAAGCATAAACTTATTTTCAAGATACCAAATGAAAAAACAATCATGTGACAATCAACTAAAGAGACGATAAATGAGTTTTACAAAGACTAATAGCATTTGAAAGTAATATTAATTTTTGAATGCTAATTCAAATAATTAGGCGTTCTGATAGTTTTGCTTTTTTCGTTAATATTCTAGGCAACAAAATGAGATCAGGCTGCCTTAGTGCTTTACTTGTTACAATATCTGGTACGTGCTATCTGTCTATAGGTTTTTCAGGACTTGAGAATCAGTTTGGTATGGTATGGGCAGGAGCTGCGTTAATCGTCTTAATCGTGTTTAATTTGACGCTGCCACTCTCTTTAGGCGCTTACTTTTATACTACAAGTATATTAGGTTGGCACTGGTTTGAGGCATCATTATTCACGTTAGTACTAATAACCATCATAGTTCCTGCGATCATTAAATCTGTTAGTCACATTCTAAATCCAGCGTCTTCTGAAAATTAGACAGATTATTAGCGCGCAGGTTTAATGACATTGATTTTATCAATTTCACGTAAAAAAAGAGCCGCTTTAGCGGCTCTTGATTTTCAAACTATTCGAATCAGTTCAGATTACTCTTTACCGAATACGTTGTTCTCTTGCTCTTGTACACGGATGAAAGTCGTACGCTTAGTTAGCTCTTTAAGCTTTGCTGCACCTACGTATGTACAAGTTGAACGTACACCACCAAGGATGTCAGAAATTGTGTTGTGAACAGAGCCACGGAACGGAAGTAAAACAGTTTTACCTTCAGCAGCACGGTACTTAGCAACACCACCTGAGTGCTTGTCCATAGCCGACTGTGACGACATTCCATAGAACTTAACAAAAACAAGCAATATCAGAATCAAATCAACAGCTTACCCTAATTTTCATGTATATAAAAACAGTAATAAGTGGCGATTTATACCCATAAATAACGTTGTTCTACAATGAATGCCGCCATTTTTGCCGCCACTTTTTGCGAGCGAGTTAATAACCATCCCTTTAATATGTGTTTACACAGCAAATGCATAATAGGTAAATTAATTAGTAACACGTAACCCAAACGCCTTTGCTTGCTGCGTCTGGATAGGTCAAGTTCGGGGGGAACTTGACCGCCCTATTATCAATACGGGCTATGTGCTCGATACTTTTCTAATACTAGCCTTACGTTTTCCCACAGCTCTTCGATGTCTCGATACTCTAGGTAAAAACCGCTATCAATAAACTCAGCACCGCTTGATGAGAACCACGGTTGGGTTTCACCTTTCCCACCTACTCCTAGTTCGAATTTAGCGCAGTACTTTCCGCCTGTTGGTCGAATTTGGAATTTGATGTGATAAGTCCAATGGGTTTCTGATTGGCAGCGTTCGTACTTTGCAGGTAACCAACCCGAGTCGTAAAAGTTTGGTAATCGACTTGCAGGCAGCTGATATTGAGACGGTGGAAGTATTGGCATTGCGCTACAGAGTTGGCTAGCCATTTGGTTGAATGCGTTAATGTATGCTTCTTTAATGTGCGCAGCTTTTGTACCAGTGAAACCCATAACCAAGAACATGAAGCCGTCTTTGGTCATTTCATATGCTTTACGAAGCTGCCCTTTTTTATCTCGATAATCAACCAGCGCAAAATTGCGCCCGTTAAATTCATCTGAACATTCGAGGGATTCAAGCCTCTTTAAAACGTCTTTATGCTGCTTGTTAAATGCCTCGGCGATTTTCAACGAGGTCGTGCGGATTTGCTCGCCTTGGTTAAAGACAAGATCAGATACAGTCAGGGTAAGGGAAGTTGTATTAGGCATGATGGCCTCCTATGCGATTTTCTAAATCACCACAAGAAGGTCTCAATCTTCGGGTGGTGAACTGAACAAGGTTGAGACTACCGCGCATAGGAACGGCCAGCCGAAGCTGCCTTGCCCAGCCCACCATAATTCAGAGTATTTTGCCTAATAGATAAACAAAACCACTATGTTTAAGTGTGCCGAAGCCGCACATAAAAAAGGCCAGCAAAAGCTGACACGAATGTGCCCTATACAAAAGCGGGGTCTCAATCCCGACACTGGATTTTGCCAGTGCAGTTACAGGTTAACGATGAGAAAGATCGGTGTCAAACGTTTAATATCGTTGCATATAGTGTAATATCCAATTATTCAACTCAATCTCTCTATTCCCATGAACTTAAAAGATTCTTTACTCTTTATGGCTGCTGGCATCCTAGGTGTTTTTCTAGGTTATTGGCTTCTACACGCTGCCGACGCACTGATTCTTAAAACACATGAGTCAGGTGATTTAGCAACTTGGTTCGCAGCATCCGGTACCATTCTTACTCTTGGTTTCTTAATTAATCAACACACCCAACTTCGTGCAGAACAAAAAAAAGAGAACGAAGAACGGAAAGTTGAAGAATCAAAACAACGAAAAGAACTAGCTGAAGAAAGCAAAAAGCGTGAAGAACATGAAAAGAAGCAGCAAAAAATGTGGGCACAACAAAATGAAATGCTTACGTTCCAAAAATATGAAGCCCACTTTGAACTTTTTAATAAGTTACTAGACAGAATTGAAACAGAAGAGCGATTCCGGGGTATATACGTATTTCCCGAGCGCACACGCACGTACGCTGCATTATTTCCAAATAATAACCTTTCTCATTGCGAATTCGATTTTTCATCCCAAACAGAGAACCACAACAGCTTACAAACTATAGAATCAATTATGGCTGATGTAGTCAAATATGCGACTGTATTATCAACTGAAAAAGTAGATAAGAAAGATGCTTTGCTGAAGTTCACTGCATGCCTTAATCTTTGGGCCAATACATTAGGTTCACGATTGAAAGAAAACGATATTCCTGGGAGCTATGGCGTGGGTACTATAGCTGCTTACCGCTTCTTTAACATATCTCGGGGGCTGTCATGTATATTAGCTTTATGTGATATCACCGATGAACTCAGACGTTTTGCTAACATACAACCGCTCACTCAAGATTCTCGAGATGCATTCTGCATATTCATGAAGGAAGACCTTTACATCAACTTATTCTTATTAACAGGTGAAAACACAATATATAACACAAACCTAGGTGCTCTAAACTCCTTAGCCATTTTTTCAAAAGTCTACCAAATTGGAAACGATGCCCACCTACGTATTCAAGATAGTATTGTTGATGGCATACCTCGATTCTTTCCAGATGTAAGCACTGATGTTCTCGAGAAACTTAGTAATAGAGACTATGTTATCCAAAAATATGTGACAACCATAGATAAACTGCAAGCGGTTTTGCCTAAATTGGAAGGTAACAATAAGAAGCCTATTGAGCAGTTAGTCCTAGAGCTTAAAAAGCAACTAGAAACTGATTAACTTATTTGTGTAATTGGGTTGAGCCTTCCCTTCAGTACTGAACTGTCCGAGCCATGACCACTAATATCACTCGCTTGAACTGGGGCTTTGGTCGTTGCAGGGCCAGCCATTACACCACTATGTGTATGGCTGGCCAATGTGTCCGCGAGTTCTTTCACTACCAGCATAAGTTCAGACAGCAAAATCAGCACGTTCTCTTCTTTTGAGCCAATCCATGTTTTGGGCGCTTGTAGCCATTGGTGTTCTGCAGCAATGCTTCGGCGGACTTTACCAATCGTCTCCACCAATTCGCCCGCGGTAGCTGTCTGCATGTTGCCCAAGCTGCCGAGAACGATGTCATCACCAGCAATTAGGTTTATTGCGCCGAGTGCTTCAATCAGCTTTTTGCCGACTACTTCTTCAATGCTGTGCTCATCAACCAAGATATGCTGCTGACCAAATTCGCCGCGATAGCGCTCCGCTTGGTCTAGCTTTTCGAATGCTTTTTGGTTTTGCGTTTGGTCGGTTTTCTGGGTGGTGTTTCCTGCTGCATCAATTCGGTTGCTAACCTCTTCACGTTGCTGCTGCAGTTGTTCCCCAGGTTCTATTGACGGCAACGCATATTCACGGCCATAAATACCACGAATGATAGGCCTGTCGTTTCTGCCATATGCAAAGGCGATTTCGACAAGCGTTCCCTCAAGTGGGTAAGCCATCAAGCCGGATTCATGTCCACTCATGTGAACGGGCAATGGGATAGAGCGATAAACAGGCACGTTACTATCTGGATTTAAGTCTTCATCTAACACCTGAACATCTACCGCATACCTTGGGCGAAATGGGTCTGTGACCTGCCCTGCTGTTGCGGTGTCTCTTACCGCCTCAACACGGCCAAACTTTGGCAAATGAAATCCCGCCGCCAACTCAGGGAAGTTCTGCAGCGTTTCACGTTTCTTTGGTGGAACTTCGGATTGCTCAGCCTTCCAATATGCGGTCATTTCGTCTTGAATTAAATCAACTCGATTGACGCGCTTATCGTTCATGGCTCTACCCGGCCTAAGCATTGGGAATGGAATAAAAGTGACACTGTTACCACTTTGACGACTGGTGAACTCTTCCGGTAGTGCCATCGGTTTATTGTGGAAGTGACTATCTTGATACGAACCGAAGTAAACCACCTGATCAGTATGTTGAAACCAAACACAATCAGGAATAGAGAACGCCTTGGCGACTTGTTCTAAACATTGATAGCCCGTTCCCTGGCTAACAAAGTTTGGAATGGTGGTTTTGATGTAATCCGCATCAGGCAAGTTGAACTCAAGCCCTGTTAAACCTGAAAGGGTGTCGAACACCTGCTCTGCGGTTGGATGCTCTAAGCTGACAGCCCAACGTTTAGACAAAATGCCAGCCAATCCTTTAACCGTAATCTTATGGTAGCCATTGGCCGCAGGTTGAACTTTGTCGATGTACCCTTCAAACCAAGGGGCGGTTTTGTTCTCATAACCAATATCAAAACGTACAGACGCAAACTGCTCTGGCTTTGCCTTGCTTTCAACTTCGAAGATAGCAACACTGCCTAGTGATAGCTTTAGGCTCACCATGTTGCTCACCAATTTAACTTCTTCACCACTGATAAACAGGCGTTTCTCTAGCTTCATTTCGTTGCTTCCTCTGCGTTATTCAGTGCCTGTTTTAGTCGTGTATTTTCTCGTTGTTCTGGTTTGGTTTGCTCTTTGGCACGTTGCTCTTTTTGCTCTGCCACACTGTTGTGCTCTCGCAACTCAAAGGAGACGTTCCAAGCCTGTAAGGTTTCATGCTCTCTCGCATTGATACGGCCAGTAAATTTCACATTGCGAATCTTGAGTGCTAGCGCGATGTCACTACCGATTCGATAAACGCGGCGAGTGTTGGTTTCATCTTTATCTGAAGCAAACGAGTACAACTGAGTAAGTGTATCTATACGAGTGAAAGGAATACGGCCACTGAAGGTCAGCTTCTTGCCTTTATCGCCTTGCTCTGCCGTATCGGTACCCGATGATTGACCGCTCATGTCTTGGTCTTTTAACTCCATCGACATTTCAACTTTCATCGAATCCAAGTTAACCGGCACACCATCGAGAGCTAACATAACTTATCTCCTACCAAAACTTTCTTTAACAAAGAAGTTCCTCAAAAAAGGTCATGGGTTCATGGCTAAGCAATAGACTCGCCACGGTGAATTGATGATTGTTTGGCGCACCTGCTTGGCTAATCTGCGTTGCGATGCTTTCAGCACTACCAGAAACAGAAAAAGCGAAAACACTACCCTTTAGGTCTTTAAGTGCATTTATCTGGGCTTTGACATCGCCCAACTTACTGGCTCGTTTTGCTGCCAGTGCCTGCAACTTACCGATCACATGGTTTGCATCATCAGCTAACGATTCGAGCGTGGCGATTTGTGCCCCCTGCCAATGCAAAGCGTCATGCAATGGATTGGCATTGAGTTTCGCCATAGGTTTGAAGCGAGGCTGGACGATTGCAGCAGATTGGTGAAGCTTATCGGTTTCATTGTTCACTAGTGCCTTAGTTTGCCTAGCCACCTGACACCAATCTGGTAAAGGAAACACGGAAACAAGATCCGCCAACTGATTAGTGAACTGTGCTAATTGTGAAGCTGTCACCATAAGTGCGACACAATGAAGATTGCCGCCATTTATTTTGGGTGAAGGTCGGTACTTGTCAGCATGATCACGGAGTTTGCCAGATAGCACTTTGACTGCTGCCTGTGGGTTCAGGTAACAACCCGAATCCAACTTGGTACCCACTTGAAACTGGTAAGGAGTGGCGGTTAGTACAGTGCCTGTTCTCAACAAAGATTCAAGATCACCACGTAACCCAAGTAACGCACTTGCACCTTCACTTAAAGAGTGACGCCCATAACTGGCGTCACTTTCAAGGTTAGTTAAGCGGCTAACTGCATCATTCATCGTTGTGCCGATTTGGTCTGTTACCTGCTCGGCACTGGTTTGAATTGCTTGTGAACTGTTAGGCCAACTTAGTGGGGATTGTTTCCACATACATTAGACCTCTGGCGGAGTCGGCCAAGGGTTTTCGGCTTGGATTAGCTCTACTGCAGCATCAGCTTGTTGTCTGAACGCTGCCGCTTCATCAACTAATCCTTTAGACTCTTTGTGCCATGCTTCCATGTATAGAGGATCACTAACTTCTCGATAAGCAGCTCGACGGGCACTATCCACTTGGTCGTATTCAGCAATGTATTTGTTGCTTTTGTTGGTTACCCAAATGCCGTTAATCCATTCGTCAAATTGGGTTGACGGCTGCTCTATCGTGAAACCAGCTTTGATTAGCCCTAGCTCAAAAACCGACTCTGAATTTATACAATCTGACTCATCGTAAATCGTTTTTCCACGATGGTCTTCGATGTATTCAGAATCAATAGCCTTGCCTGATTCATCCAAAACAGCAACAACAGCAAAACCTTGCTTTGGTGGTAAAGGTTCAGACTCCAAGGCATCTTTAGGTATGTGATACAAGCCACCGCGATATTCAGCTTTTACTGGGTTTAGTACTTCTTGAGTTTTATTATCTATTGGATAGTAAATCTTATCTTTCATATTAATCACCTTAAATCGCTATGGCTATTGGTCGCGCGACGTTACGTGGACGTACAGTGCGCCAGTATGATGCAATTCCTTGGGCGTAAAGTAAGTTGCTGCCGTAGTACTGAATACCCGAATCAAATTGTGATGTCGACTCGTAAAGAGGATCACCAAATACGTTGTCGATATTGTGTATCGTGTGACCATTAGCACTTGACGTAATTCCAACTTCACCCGCTATTTTTGTACCAGCCTGATAAGATCCAATCTGACGATTACTATCAACCCCTCGGCCTTGATCAAGAACACGCAAGAACTCACCACGAATTTCACCCGTGTTAATTGTGTCACCACTGACTAGATGCGGATAACGACGAGCTAAACGCCAGTAAACAGCTATCGGTAGATCGACATTGATTTCCATAACCGCCCATTCTGGCGCAGAGGTATCCAACCAATAAAACGGCATACCAACCTGATCGCCAGTGTACGGTACCCAATAGAACGGCTTGGTGTTATCTGACCAGCCAACATGTCGATTAGCTTCTAATAATGGTGACTTACCCGCCAATGACTCGATATTGGAATACCATTGCCAATAACTCAATTCGCCAGTTGCTTGGTCTCTGGAATAGCAAATCTCACCAGTTGTGTAAATTCGCTCTGGGTTATATGGCATAAACTGCGAAACCAATTCATGCTCATCCAAGCCACCTTTGACCCGCCAATCAACCACTGAACCGTCGGCATTAATTCCAGCTAGTTTTGCGACATAGTGCTGATCACCGTTGCCGTCCACGTAATCGGTCAGCTCAGTATCAGAAACTGCAATGGTGACTTTGTTTTCCCATACTGAAAGCGCAGCACCTTGGCGAACGACATCCACGTATAAACCGTTGGGGTTAGTGGTGATGGTTTGCAGCACTTCTCCCGATAACACACCACGTAAACCACCGATATAAACAACACCAGGAGTCACTTTGTATTTGTTCGGGTCAGCTTCTTGAGTCACATCAAACCCATCAACAAATGCCGTGTGACCGTAGTTATCTAAGCAGGCCAAACGGTGGTCTTCTTCAATACCTTTCAAACGTGCTTGATAGTCAATCTGCCAAGTCGAAGCATCAACGGTAATTCCAGCGATTTTCGCGGCTCCGTCATAGGCTTGCACCAATGACTTTGTGCTAGCCATTCCGTTTTCTTTGGTTTCTTCGGCTTTGTGCACCACCATTCCGCAAGAACTAGGCACATTCTTGTCACGTAGATAAATCGCGTTAAAGGTGAACTCAGCAACGGTACCGGGGATCACAACTGAATATGCCAGTGCGTTGTCACCAAGTTTGCCCACTTGGTCTATGTCTTGTTGGTGAACCCATAGCGAAACATCAGGCAAACCATTTCCACGGTTAATTGCCTGGCTTGGGTCTAACCCCGGAATGTGCGCAAAAATCATTTCGTTCATGTCAGGAGCATTACCGACACTTATCTGATTTTGCAGGTAACGCTCAAATTCGAGCGGGATTGCCGTTTGGCTCATTGGGTACCTCCTCGATACCGATCAAAGGTCGCAACCTAAAGGCTGGCAATAAAGACTTGTTGTTGATGTTCAATTGGCTGTGGTTTTACATTCATTTCAACGGCTTGTTTAGTCTCTGCTAAAAACAGGCTGAAATTGTGTGAGAACTCACCACTGGCAACGGTTAAGGTTGTCAGGAACGTCACTTGAAAGCGGTAACGGCGACACGTCCGGCCATACTGTTCAATCAGTGCTTGAACCAACTTGGTGTTATTGGAAATATCACCATCTGTTAGCTCAATAGTGCAAACATCCCACTGCACTGCATCTTCACGCTCTTTAAACGCAACGATACCAATGCCCAATCTTTCAAAAATTCGCTTAAACCCTGCAACGCTGCCTGCGTCTTTGGCATTCACAGCAGCGTATTTCACTCGTTTACGAAACAACGAAAGCTGCTCCCCCTCAAAGCGTTTGATGTCTCTATCCCACGCCATTAACTCCAAGGTGTTTTCGCTGCATGTCAGTGCATCCATTTGGCGAAGCGGGAACAGCAACCAACTCCAAACCATTTGGAAGAATGCGAACACGCCTTTTGATAGAAAGTGCGGCTCTTTGATTTCTTCCGACGTGGTGCTTCCGTCTTGCCACCATGGAACTACCGTTTCCGGTAACTTTGGTGCATGTTGCTCTTGGTTATCGCTTTGAGGTTCAGACATGGCTTACGACCTTACCGTTAGCGTTTTCAAACGTGGTTGATCTAGGTCGCTGATAATATCCTCTTGAACCTTCCCGCCTACGGTGAACTTTACAGACTCGACTTGCGCCATATTGGTGTGGATCTCAGTACCAAGCAGAGAAAGGCTAAAGCGGCTTTCAGGTTTGGCGCGGGTCATTTCAGGATAAGCTGCCGTCTCTCGAAATGCCGCCCTGATACGGTCTTCGACTTCCAACAGTTCGTTAACTTTGGTTGCTTCGTCCAAGTTCGCCACCAAGACAACATCGGCAATCACGTCGTGCTCAGTATCTGGAATGGCTTTACAAGTCAGCACGTCACCATGGCCGTGATGCCCTTTAGCCATAACGTGGTCATTTAACTGGTCAAGAACGGGCTGTGGTGTTGCTCCGACTTCCATCAAGATCAACGCTTCTGCAGTACCCGGTTCCACTTCACCTGTATTGTTGAAATAGATGTTATCGCTACGAATCCCGGCAACACTGGAAATAATGGAACGGTAAACATCATCAATATGCCACTCTCCTGAACTGGTGAAAGCGTTCTGAATGCGCAGTGCCAGTTCTTCATTGCTTTCAGCATCTGCGCCTAATTGGGTTATCCAGTCAGGTTCGTTAACCGCATCGACAATGCCAGGGATCTCTTCTGGAATGATATTGAAGTAACCAGCAGGTAAATTAAAAGCTGCGCCAGCTTCGAATGCTTCAACCAATACTTTGCCCGTTAGCTGACCAGCTTCAATCACGGTTTCAGCAAGCACTCGAACTTTATACACCACACCATCAATCGGCAGGGTTTGCACCACCTTACCCGCATCTATCGTTACGGCATCAGCAGCGTTCACCTTAGTTAAAGTGATATTGCCTTGTGTTTTCTCAGCGTCTTTCGGCTCAATGTCATGATCCCAAGCTTTCAATTCCAAGGCCCAACGCTCTGCTGTCGCTACAAACATATTCGGCATGACGTGTTCGGCTAATAATGTTCTGATTAGCCATACACATGGGGTAACCACGGCTGCGCGAACCCATCGCCAAAACGGTGACATTTCAGAGTCGTTAGACACCTTGCTGCCAGCGCCTACCACTTCTAGTTTTAGTTTGGCCTCGAATTCATCTTCGGTAACCGGTACACCCGACTCACTTAAAATCTTGATAAAGTTTGCACTTGGTCGTTTGCTCATGCCCCGTTACCTCCGACAGAAAGTTCTAGATCACCATATTCATAAGCGGTTGCGGTTAAGGTGATGTCACCCGCTTCCAATTCTGTTGCGGTGGCAGTGCCAGGAACGACTCTCACATCACGCTCGGCTAACTGCTCTATCTGCACCATTACATCACTGCGCAAGGCAGGGTTACGCTCCGCTACCAATTGACGCACCAAACCTGACTCCATAATGGCGTGTTTGATATCTTGCGCGATACTGTATAAATCGCTGCACTCGGCAGGCTGTTGGCCCGCGTCCATATTCCAACCACCATCAATCACTTTGATGTCGATGTATTTTTTGCTTTCTGACAAATCGCTATCCGGCATTGAGTTCATCCCATTCAGCTAATTGGTCTGGTGTAACTCCGTTCGGCGCAGTAATGTAAACGTCACCGTATGAAGTCATGTTGCTACCTTGCGGTTTATGTGTAGTCGTGACGTTCTGAACCATATTAGGCGGTAGCGTTGGCATTGTGCCCGGCTGTTTATAGTCAGCAATGCTGCCACCGTTAGACGTTGGTACTTCTTGCCTATCAGGCACTAGTGACGGATTGTTTGCCATATCAACAGCGGGATGAGGCTCTGAATTTGTAAATGCAATTTCAGGAGCGTCGAACGGCACCGCTTCAATTGACTTAGGTGCATGGCGCTCAGCTTCCACCGCGGCGCTTACCTCCGGTGTTTCGATCTTGCTACCCAGCTCAATATCAACACCAGGGATCATATTGAGTAAATCAACAAGCCCCTCAATTGCTCCTGCTATCACATCAAACCAAGAAGCGTCTTTGAATGCGGCGGTTAAGTCGTCCCACCAATAAATTGCCGCTGCAAGTCCACCAATGAGTAGCGCAATACCCGCCACCACCCAAGTGATTGGGTTCGCCCATAACGCTGCGTTGAACAACCAAGCGGCGGCAGTGCTTGCCATCGCACTGACACGCAGTAACTTCATGATGCCGTTTAAGCTAGCCAATGTGACAGCCCAACCTGCAGACATCATTTGTCCGATTCCCATTGCGAGTGACAGTGTTGCCACCACACCACCAAGGGATAAACCTGCAATTGCGACATAACCCAGAATCTCGGCGAGAAAAGGAAACTCGTCTGTCCAACCGACAACCTTCATCAACCCGTCAGCCATCGAACCAACAACTGCATTGATAGATGGAAGAATGGCACCAAACACGGCTGCGCGAACGGCAAACCAAACGGCTTGCAAGCGTTCCCATTGGTCGGTCATGTCGCTTGCCATCTGTTCAGCTTTTGACATGCCCTGTACTTGGCCAAGTGTTTCAATGCTCCCTGCTAACCCCTCGGTATCAGCCATGAGTAACTTGATCATGGCTGTGGCTTCTTTTGTGCCAAACGCTTTATCTAGCTCTGCCGATTCCGCTACGCTAAGCGTATCGCCATACTGACCTTTGAGCTTTTCAAGGATATCCAGCATTGGAAGCATATTGCCGTGACTATCCGTAAAACTGAGCCCTAGTTCATCTTGAGCCTTTGCTACCCCACCCAAGAAAGCGCGATACTTAGTACCCGCTTCGCTGCCACTCATTGTCGCTTGTAACTTACCAAGAATCGCCATTTGCTCTTCCATGGCAATACCTGCCGCCGTTGCATTCGCTCCAACACTGGTAAAAGCACTACTCATGCCTGCGCCCGTAGTCTTGAACATCTCAACAGATTGAGCGGTCATGCCAGCGACTTGCTTAGACCAAATCCCAGTTCCCATTTCATCGGCACTATCTTTAAATATGCCGTACATAGTGCCCATGTAATTGGTAATGGTGGCCGTGTCAGCTTTGGTTGCGGCCGCGAGTACTGCCGAGCTTTTGGTAATATCTGAAAGCTCAGCACCGCTAATATCACCAAATGCCGATTTAATATCGTATGAGGCACCGACAATATCTGTCGCCGACTTACCATATTGAACCGATGTCCAGAGTGCCGTTTTTGAAAGCTGGGTAAGATCCTCATCCAGTACACCCAGTGATTTCACTTCGCCCAACTTTCTGTCCATTTCAATCGCAGGCATCAACGCGTTTTGAATAGCAAAGCCAGTTGCAACCAAACCCGCGCCACCTGTCGCCATGTTCTGCATGCCTTGTTTGCCTGCTTCCATGGAAGATTGCACTTGCTTGGTAATGCCTTGCAGTGGCTTGGTTATTTGATCAACCAGTGCCACGTGCATCAATAGCTTTTCCATACTCATTGCGTAATGCTTACCCGCTCTTTACTTCTACTATTTACTGAACAATCGGCTAATTGCGCTCATTACTGCTCTTTCTTCGCGTTCGAACTGGTGTTTATCCAGCCAGATAGCGCGGCTTAAACTTTGTTCATCGTCTGGTTCGTTGGGTAGAAAATGACGACGCAGGGCAAAGGCTTGTTCAAGTGGGTTATCTTCAATCCGCTTTGCCCTATCAGTTATTTTTTTAGTGAGATTTCAATGCCACCTTTAGAGGCATTACTCACCGTTGCGAACAGCTCAATGGTTAGACCGGGCACGCTATCAAGTAACTCGATCAGCGCATCTTTCTGCTCTGGTTTAACAGTGCGAGTCAAATACGTGTATGCAGGAGCCACTTTGTTATTCGGCATCATGTCATTGGTATGGTTGTTCGCATCTTGCACCGTTGGAGTGAATTCGAATTCAGTACCACCGATAGCCACTACTACAGGTTTTGATGTGAAAGCAGGTTTAGTCATTTTCTTCTCTCTTGGTTTGTTCGTGCTTGGCACGCCATTGCAAATAATCTTCGGCCTGCTGTGCGCATTTACTCAGGGCCGCTTTTAGTTTGGGTACATCTTCACTAGCAGTTATTAACGGGCTAGTACCTTTAATTTCTGGTTTATGACACGGAACAATCAGCCCAGCAGGAGGTAACTTGACGACGACTTGAGTTGCAATCAACTCAGTACGGTTCGCGCAACCTGTTAGCAACATCACTAGGCCAAGGCTCTTGATAACACTCATCATCGGCCAATTGACGTCGAAGCATTTCAATGTCTTCATTGAGCTTTCCCTCTATAGTGCTGTGCAGCCTTGTTCTATCTACCAGTAACTGATTTGCATCACTGTTTTCTTGGGTGAGTGTGTCAATGGTTGCTTGGCTAACTTGATTAGTTGATAACGCATTATCTAAACGTGCCCTTAAAGCGGCCTGCTCAGACTTGCTTGCTTTCAACATTAACCACATCGACACCATGGCAACCCCCACTGCAGCAATAAATAGCCACTTAACCCATTTGATGTTTTTGAATGGAAAGGCAGCGATCATGCTCTTTATCCCTACGGTCAATTAAACCTTTCAACTTCACACCACCGCCATAAACCCACCTTGGCAACTCATGACAGGCTTTCGTAAAGTCGCCCTGTTTGATGAAGCGATAAATCTGCGTTTCACTACCATCACGATTTCGCATAAATCGAGTACAGCCAGTGTTAAAGCTAAAAGAAGTGAATGCATCGAACTGACCTTGCGACATCTGTTTGCCAGAATCTGCCTCTGCACGACTGATACATTGTTCAGCTTGCTGCAAGTTCTTCACCCAGTCGGTTGCAACTTGCTCCAAAGACACCACTTGGTCATTTACATCGTGAGTGTTACCAATGCCATTAGTTGCCAGTCCTGCAGGGCATGTGTACAGGTCTTGTCGGCACCCCTCTGCATCACCGATAATTTCCAAACCAATTGGGCTAGTTCTTAGCTCGCCTACTTGCACACCTGAAATCGTCACGGTACCAGTTGGGCGTTCTGAACTGTTCAGTGTCACACCACCTGTAACCAAACCGATCACAGCAGCGACAGAACAAATAATTCGTTTAGTCAGTTTCACTTAGTGCCACTCCTTTTTCGCTTGCAATACGCTGCATCGCTCGTTTATGCCAGTAATTCAACCCTAGAGCTGCCAGACCAATGACAAGCGATAAGATGAAGTACCACTGCTCAAATGTCAGTTTGCTGAAAGTCATACCTGCCAGTGACATTAGGTAAGCAATTCCGCTGGTTATTTTGTCGTACCAGTCTTTCATTCCGTTACTCCCGCTCTGCTTGGCAAGATGCACAGTAACGACACCCCGCTATAGCAACTCGACGCGCTTCTGGGATTTCATCGCCACACTCGTAGCACTCTTTCGCGCTTTCTTGTTGGCCTGTCTGCACTGACCGTTTAAGTTGGCTTGCAATTGCCATTTCGGTGAATTTGGCTTCATTACTACTGGCATGGTCGATAAAATCCGGCATTCGTTATCTCTCTAGTTAGGCTTAAAGAAGACCGCGAGTGTCGTCTTTGCTTAGGTATGAAATACCATTGATGCGAACAAAGAGCGGACTTGTCACAAAGCCTTTCAGCTTGCGCTTGGTCTTGTCACTGCTGTTAGGGTCAATGCTTAACAAATCTGCAATCTGTAGCTTCACACCGAATAGCTCTACTTTATCTTCGTCGTCACCCGTATTTGCATAGAACATGCAATCGTGAGGTTTGATACCACGCCAGCTACCTGCTTCACGTGCCTTTTGCTGCAACTTACGAAAGTTGTTCAAGTCCAACTCATATTCCACTTCACAGCCAACAGCGCCGTGAGTAAACCCCGTTGGGATACCACGCTCTTTATCAACGGCTGATTCATCATTGATGGTGGCGGTTGCTGATTCCACATGAACCAGAACACCCAGCATGTTTACGTCGAAGCTTCGACCTGTATAACGAGAATGCATTGATTACTCTCCTAGTCGTTTGTTGAGCATGATGCCGATGGTAATTTTCACTGGGCATTCATAAGGCGTAACCGCGAGCAAAATTTCCACTTCTTCACTGTTAACCCAAGTGATAGTGATGTCTTCATCTTGTGGCGGTTTGATTTCACCAGGAAACTCGTAGTCTCCGATTTTTTTTACCACTGCCATTTCGCGCAGGTCTTGAGTGAAATAGAGCTTGGCACTTGCTTCACTGCCTGGTGTCGAGTTGAATTCACGGTCAGCAATTCGAGCAATCGCACGTACACGAACTTTACGCGCGGCTTTCATCGCGACGCGGATATGGCGAGCATCTTGAAAGTCACCACCCGGTACATCTAAGGTGCGGCCAGTCGTCCAATACTGCCCTGGATAATCTGGGTACCACATTGGAACAGCAATTCGAGCCGCTTCCAGTGCTTTAAGGGTTGCCAGCTCCAAAGGCTTGCCGTCTTTATCCGTTGCCAGAGCCATGCTACCCAGTACGCTGCCTGTTTTTACTCGTGCCGGGGAATCTGCGATCGATACTTCTTGGTTTGCCAAGCGGCCTGCGTAGATACCTACCGTTGAGTTTTCTTTGTGGACTTGAGGAACAACGGTGATGTACTCACTTGCGATGCTTTTTGGTACCGCGACTGTTGCTGCCAACCACTGCGCCCACGTTTCACCTGACACCGAATCATCATTGATACCCGGCAAGGTGCAGATCATGAGCACCTCACGACCTAACTTGGCTTTGAGTTCAGTTCGGAAAGCTACAGCGGCTTCTAGGGTTGATGTGCCAGTATCGGGTTTATCAAGCACAACAGCTTCGAAGCTCGATGTTTCATTGGCTTTAAAAGCTGCGGCTTGCCAACTGTCTGCAGGGTCTAAAACGATCACACCTGCAGTCCAGTTTTGTTTCCCGTTTAACTGGGCCGCTTTTAGTGTGAGCATGTGCACTGGGTCGATGTTATCGAACGTGCTATCAGCAAAGTCTGTGGTGTTGTCTACCATGATTAGGTTGCGCTCAGAGCCCGCAACGGTGCCGTACACAACAAACAGAAAGTGAAATTCAACGCCCGGAATAGGTCCGCGCATCATGTTTAGAATGTTAATAATGACGGTAGGCCATGCCATGTTTAGTTGCTCCTGTTTCGTTTCAGTTCGCGCTTGATAATCATTGCTGCCCGTTTGGGGCTGATGCCTATCAACCGGCGTTCTTTTCTATCGACTGCCCACTTACGAGCAGGCTGCTTGTTTTCCAAGTCGCTAATCAGTTTGGCGACCTCTGCCACCGTCATGTTTTGAGTAATAAACTTTAACGTCGGCTTTTTGCCTCGTTTCTGCCGTCCTTGAGGCGGTAGCCTAAAACCTAAATCGCGTAGCTCTTTCGCCTGTTCTCTCGTTGCCGGGTCTGTTTTCTTTGGCTCTTTGGCTTTCTTTGCCTGCTTGAACCTCTGCTGCAGTCCGCTTTGCTCTGCTTCACCAGTATGGTGAGCCAACGCAACGGAACCTCGTCTTGATGGCCAACCAACAACCAGAGTCCGGTTATTGTCTTTTTGAAAATGCTTTAGCCGCTTGGTAAAGCCCCTAAGCATTTTCTTTCGACCTTTCTTACGCTTCGCCCAAGGAGTGCCGTCTGGGTCACGCTGCGCTCGAATGTTCTTTTTGGTCGTCTTGGTGATGTATTTACCAAGCTCTTTCAGCACTCTAGATCTGGCTTTTTTATTAAGTTTTAGTAGCTCGAACTGCTCTTGAACTCGCAGGTAGCTACGCTTATCGGCCCGTATCTCAAGCATTCCGAATAACTACATTTGATAGTCTTTCCGCTTGCCAAATCTCATACTCTTCAATCTTCCAGCGTTGACCATTCCAATAGATTGGTCCGCTTGGATCTGCCTTCACTTTGACAGGTTCTTCAAAAATGACTGAGATCAGCACTTCGGCGTTGCTCTCATCTTCTAGCACTATGTCGACGTCTGGGTCGTCTAGGTCTTCAATGCGGAAACGGCCTGAATCGTTATCCATCAACCAAGCTCCAACATTCGCGAACAACACCGCTGGGTCATATTCTTTAAAAGGAAACTTATCGAAGTAAAAGTCAGCAACATAACGTTGATAAAGCAGGTCGAAACCTTGCCCCATGTGCTTCGTTTCCAGTTTCAATTCCACCTTGCCCATTTCACATTCCATGCGCTTGGCTATCTTGTCGCCCACTACACTGGATAAAAATGCGTTTAAGTCTCGTAACTTGTAACCGGCTTGATACTGAGTACTCATCGCAGTTCCTTTCACAACAAAGCAGCCGACGAACGAGAAACACCCAGCATATTTCTAATCACTCGTTGGCTTTCTGCCATTAGGTCGTCACGTGTGTCTGTTGATCTATCAGCGAGGTGGTCGCCTTTATCTTTGGTATGAACCGTTGCAATATCTGGAAGTAGATCAGCTTTAGCCCTCGAATTAACCGCAGATTCATACTGAATCACTAAGCGGTTTTTCCCATTTACAATGGGGGTTACTGGTACATCAGCTGCACTCCCATAACCTTGCTCTAGATACTGTGTCTTTAATTTTGCGAGAGCTCTGTTCACTTCTGCCATTGCATTCACTAAAGCAATCGTGATGCGATCAGGATCTTGCGCTGCTGGTATTCCCCTACGCTTTTCAAAATCACCGACGTTTAAGTTGGGCCAGAAACCATCATTAGTGATTTCAGTATCTTGATAACGCGCATCTGAAGAACCCGTAAACATGCTTAATCCCTTTTAAATAGGTGCGCCTCTAGCCACTGATTCGACGGAATAAACAGGGGGATAAATCACTTGTTATTCCTCGTCAGCCGAGGCGCGACGGCTTAGGAGCTGTTAATTAGAGGTTGTCGCCATTCTCTAATGCTCGAATACGTTGGTCGATGTTATCGATCATGGTTCCAACACCAATGGCACTGTATTGCTCATGCGCATCTTCAAGGTGTGTACGAGCTTTCTGAAGTGTTTCAATATCACCGACAGAAGCCGCATGAGGCTTACCTTCATCGTTACGAAGTAGATACAAACCTGCGAACTTCAACCATTTCGCCGTGGGCTTTTCGTTGATGCTCCACTCGTTGGTCACTTTCTCAAACACCAGGGAGAAATACGGTTCAATGGATTGGCCTTTACCCGCCATACGCTCTGACCAAGCCAACACTTCATCAGCGCAGAATGTGGCAAAGTCTCGCTTGAATCGCTCAGGAGTATCTAACCCGCGTTCGATAGCAATGTCACACCACTCAATGGCGGTTTCTAGATCTTCGATATCGAAGAGCCAAATTACCATTTGAGTAAATAACGGGTTATCGAACTGCTCGTCACCAGCAAGGTAAGCTTCAATCGCTTCACGGTATTTAGGGACCAAAACTTCACGCTTGTGGTTAACCTTTTCATCCGTTCGATTGAAGGTTTTAAGCACCTTCAAATCACTTTCGAGTTCAGCTAGAAGCAGGTGTAAACTGTTTGGGTTAGCGACAAACTGCTTCTCAGGTGTCGATTTCTTTTGCTGTTTTGCCAATGCTTCTTGGCGTAACTTAGCTAATGGACTTGCCATGATTCACCCTTACGCTGGTACTGGTTCAACAACAGTTACGTCTTCGATAGCTGCAAACTTGTTGTAGTTGCCCACGGCATAACCTTCTTGGCGAAGATATGACGTTTCGAAGCGCTTACGGTCTTCTTCATTGCGAGACTTACGCCACTGCGTACCCTTTTGAGTCAGGATCTGCAGGTTGGTTAAGTTCGTTACCCAAATCATATTTGGTGGGAAAAATGGCGGTGTATACACCGTTTTACCTGCAACGGTCTTCGCTAAGCTTTGAGCTGCTTTATGCTCAGTCGGTACTTCCGCGGATTCCAATAAGCGATGCTGCTCTGCAGCCACTAAGTTGCGGCCAATCAGTACGACTAAGTCAGGGTCACCTTGGTGAACCTCATGAATAGTTGTATTGATTAAATCATTCACTAGCGAATCGAGGTTTTTATACGCCCCAACAGTTACGCCTGTTGAATCAAGCTTGGCAGCAGGAAGGACTTGAGCTGGGGCCTTTTCTTTCGCTAACTGTAACCACCCCTTATTTACGTCTTGCCCCATAGGGTTAGCTTTGGGGTCAGTACTCTCACCAGCAATCGAAGTACCGTGGAAACCAATACGCAGCTTATCTAAGGCAAAATTACGCGTGATGGCGTTATTCATCAGCTTCATCCACTGACCTTTGCCACCCGAGTTCGCCCAGATTGTCATCGTAATCCAGTTGATATGGGCGCCTGAGTCCGTTTCGGTTAGCTCGTAGGTATTGCCGCTTTGGTCAAGAGAGCCCATGAATCGACCGTCTTTAACTCGACCTGTCAGTAAACCACTGTCACCCACATCGATCACTTGACCTTTAATTTGGTCAACCGAGATGTTCGAAATACGGTTTAAGAAAGAGTCAGATTCAACAATGGCTTGGCGAAGCTTCGTTTCCATCACAGGCGTGATGTTGAATTGCTTAGACGCATCTAAAACACCGCCCGCTTTTGCTACGGCTTGGCAATATTCATCTAAAAATTGAGTCGATACTGCATTGAGCATTTACACGACCTCCACAGTTGATTCGCCGCCATTGCCTTCTTCACCTGGCTTTTGACCTGGCTTTTCTTGCTTTAGCTCTGCGAACTGGGTTTCAAGGTTTTGTACTTTCTCGGCTACAGGAGCAAGCTGCTTCTCTAATTCACTAGAGAACTGCTCCAAAGAGAACGTTTGAACTTCACCTTCGGGTTTGGCTTCGGGTTCGTTAGGTGTTTGCGTTTGCAGGTTAAACTCTTGTTTGAGTTCATCCTTTAGCTCACCTTTCATAATGCCGAACTGCTCTTTCATCGCAGCTTTGAATTGTTCTTCGGTCACTTCTTCTTCCTCTGGTTCAGGATCAGGTTGTGGCTCTGGTTGTTCATCACCAGAATTGAAAAAGGCATTACACAAGGCAAAGAATCGGTCTGTTTTTGAGTAACATTCATCAAGGCTGATTTCTTCCAGTTGGCTGCAACTCAGCTCTGTGGTTTGACCTTCTTGTCGCGAAAACTGAAGTAATGAAACACCCGACGACGCAGGGGAATCGGTCACGGCTAATCCCATCAGGTAGCACTTTCCTTGCCCTTTATAGTCTGGGTTTGGTTCTATGGAGGTAAACAGCTTCTGCCCAAGCTTATTGGCTTCAAGTAGATATTGATTGTGTTCAAGTTTGGCAAACAAGCGCATTTTCCCATCCACTTCTTCAGCTTTTACCGCAAGCACTTTGCCCCAGTTACTTCCGTAACCAGCAAAGCGTTTGTGTTCAGGCCAAATCAAAGCGGTGTATTCACTCAAGGCATAATTTTCTGCAATCTGCATGAGCCATTCTCGGGTGATCTTACGACCATCAACCGTCGGCCCTTCTGTTGCTACAATTTTCCAATCACTGGTTTTTGCCATTTGAGTTTTTTACCTAGTATTAATTTGTCAGTTAGGTGCTTCAGGTCTTCACAATACGCCTTTGATTTACCTGTTTCAGCCACTTCAATTCCGACCAATTCGGATACAGGACGTATCCGAACCCATCCGAATTTTGCTATGCAATTTAGGCTGTTACCTCGGCGTATGATTGGTTCATGGCATATTCTCCTGAAACACGACACGCGGCCCGTTCCCTTTATTTAAAGGCTTGGACGCCCAATGAAATCGCTTCCGAACTAGGTTTGAACAGCACCAGAATCATTTATCACTGGGCTGACAAATTTGGATGGCGTGATATGTTGCGCGAGCAAACGATTGATGAATCGATAGCGCGTAGAATTGAAACCCTGCTTGAACTGGAAAACCCAACCAAAGGCCAGCTCGACATGCTTGATAGGCTCATCAAGCACCACGTACAACTTAAAAAATTCCATGCTCAAGCTCAGCCAGTTGAAGAGAAACACTCATCTAACGAAACTGAACCTGTAGCTAAAACTAACGGTAAAAGCTCACGTTCTAATAAGTCTGACGACAAGCAGAAAAAGAAGAGCAAAAAGAAGAACAACATTGCAGAGCTGACCAAAGAGAACTTCGCGACCTGGCATGAATCGCTCTTCGAATATCAGCACACGATGCGTAACAACCTGCACCAACGCACGCGTAATATTCTTAAGTCCCGTCAGATTGGCGCCACCTATTACTTCAGTGGTGAAGCGTTAGAAGATGCGATTTTGACTGGCGACAACCAGATCTTCTTGTCCGCTTCTCGTGCACAGGCAGAAGTTTTTAGAAGCTACATTATTGCGATTGGTGAAGAGTTCTTAGGTGTTGAATTGACGGGCAACCCGATCATTCTGTCTAACGGTGCCGAGCTACGCTTTCTATCGACCAACTCAAAAACCGCGCAAAGTTATCATGGCCACGTTTATGTGGATGAGTATTTCTGGATCCCGAAATTTGATGAACTCAACAAACTTGCGTCAGCCATGGCGACCCATAAGAACTGGCGTAAAACCTACTTCTCGACCCCTTCCGCAAAAACGCACCAGGCTTATACATTTTGGACCGGTGACCAATGGCGTAGAGGTCGTGATACTCGCGCCAATATTGAGTTTCCTATCTTTGACGAATATCGAAACGGCGGTCGACTTTGCCCGGATAAGCAGTGGCGTTACGTAGTCACGATTGAAGATGCAGCTGCAGGTGGTTGTGAGCTTTTTGATATTGATGAACTGCGCGACGAATACAGCAAAGACGATTTCGATAACCTGTTTATGTGTATTTTCGTTGATGGCGCCAGCTCCGTCTTCAAGTTCTCAGCCCTTGAAAAAGCCATGGTAGACATTAGTCGGTGGCAAGACTTCAAGCCCAATGACAAAGACCCCTTCGATCGCCGTGAAGTTTGGCTAGGGTACGACCCAAGCCGAACTCGAGACAATGCTTGTTTAGTTGTCGTAGCACCGCCCATTGTTGCCGTTGAAAAATTCAGAGTACTTGAAAAGCACTACTGGCGAGGGTTGAACTTTCAGTATCAGGCGCAGCAAGTCTCAAAGGTATTTGAACGTTATAACGTGAGCTATTTGGGTATCGATACAACGGGCATTGGCGCGGGTGTCTATGACCTGATTAACAAGAAACACCCACGTGAAACCGTGGCTATTCAATACAGCAATGAGAGTAAGAACCGGTTGGTGATGAAGATGATAGATGTGGTCGAAGCCAACCGCATTCAATTTGATGCCGAACACAAAGATATCGCCATGGCATTCATGGCCATCAAGCGAGCGACCACCAATAGCGGTAACAACATGACCTTCAAAGCAGAGCGCAGCGAGTTAACCGGACATGCCGATGCATTCTGGGCGATTTCTCATGCCTGCATTAATGAACCGCTCGATCACTCTGAAAAACGTAAATCAACATGGCAGATGTAAATCAATGACTGAACAGACAACAGAGATAATCACAAAAGAATCCGCTAATGATGAAAGCTTGATGTTTAGCTTTGGTGAGCCTGAAATCATGGATCGTGATTTCACCAACTACGATTACAACGAGCTTTACTACAACGAAGACGGTGACTACTGGGAACCACCTTTGGATAGAGTTGGGTTAAACAAACTCACTAGAGCCAACGCTTATCACGGTTCTATCTTAATGGCTCGCCGCAATATGATCTCAGGTCGTTACACCCAAGGCGGAATGCAGAAGCAACAAATGCAATCGGCCGTGCATGACTTCTTAGAATTTGGTGACACGGCCCTGCTTAAGCTGCGTAATTACTTTGGCAAAGTCATTGGGCTATGGCCCATTCCTACTATGTATTTACGCAAACGTAAGAATGGTAATTTTGCTTTCTTAGAGCGTGGCGACAAACAGAAGAGTTACAAGAAAGAAGACATCATATTCATCAAACAATATGACCCAGTCCAGCAAGTTTATGGTGGACCAGATTACCTTGGTTGTGTTCAATCAGCGTTACTTAGTCAAGACTCAACCACGTTCCGCCGCCGCTACTATAAGAACGGTTTGCACATGGGCTTTATCTTCTACGCTACCGACCCGAACTTAAGTAAAGAAGATGAAGACGACCTAAAGCAGAAGATGGCTTCAAGCCGTGGCGTGGGTAACTTCCGTTCTATGTTCATCAATATTCCAAACGGCAATGAGAAAGGGATTCAACTCATACCCGTTGGCGACATTGCGACCAAAGATGAGTACGAGAAAATTAAGAACGTCACCGCACAAGAGGTGATCACCGGCCATCGCTTCCCTGTCGAACTGGCTGCTATCATTCCAAATGGTGGTACGCGTGGTGACCCTATTAAATTTGATTACGTTTACTGCAAAAATGAAGTGATACCCGCTTGTGAAATGTTCATGGACGCCGTGAACCGCGACCCAGAAGTACCCAAACATCTCCATTTAACCTTCAATTTGAACAATGTTGCGGCCTAAGTAGCGTGACATTTTTTGCAATTTTGTTTTTGTCTGTCATTTGCGTTCAGCCCTTGTTCCATAAGGGCTGAACAACACCGAAAATGATCCTCACAAAGCACAAACGATCATTAAAAAACTGACCTAAAATACAAAAACAACATATTTTCAACCACTTAACAAAACCAATCAGATCAATACTGATCATCAGAACTTCAATTCCTTGCAATTTCTTGCACTCTTCGCAATTTTATTAGGCGCTCTGTAAGCCGTTTTGAGCGCTGCTGATTCACCGCAAGCCCTGTTATTCCTAAAGGGCTAGCGGCTTGTTAGGGCTTCATAGCGGCGGCAGAATTTCACTGAAATAGAATTGCGAAAAAATGAGATCAAAAACGTCGCAGGCGGGTAGGAGGAGTGCGTTTCCCGTGGGTTGGGCGTGCTTTCCGTGGGGCTGTGAGACAGGCATAAAAAAGCCACCATGAGCGGTGGCTATGGGAAGTGCTGCAGTTCAAGCTCGATGCTAAAATTTTTGATCAAGCGTGAACACAGACGTGCAACCCGCTCCTGTAGGGTGAAGAAGCATATTTACTCCCCCTTTATTCTTCATCCAGATGTAATCTCCTGTTTCCGCAACATAATCAAACGAAGACATTTCCTTAGAGTATGCCATACATGATTTTGAAGATTGTATTATTGAAGTAAGGTCATATGTACATTGAGTCCCAACTTTAAATAACGTAACGTTTTTAAAAATTGAATCTCCTTTGATTCCCCAAGTACTAGTCATTGTAAATTGCTTTGGGTTGTCAATATGTGTACTAGTATTAATGCGAATATCAGTCCCGCCGGCATTCTTGAATATCTCTCTTATTGCCGTATCACAACCAGTAAACCCTCTTTCATGAGCTTGTTTTAATGCAAAATCTATAAACCCAGGATCTCCAGAAAAGGATGGAGATGAGATAAAAAGTAATGATAATAAAGTAGTTCTAATTTTCATAAATCTTCCTTAATCGTAAGAAGTAAGCCTAATAGCTTTGTTTAGACAGAAAAACTCTGTATTTAAATACACAATTTTTCTATTTGGGAAATTTTATGGAAAGAAGAATACACATTTATCAAGCTAATAAACAACAACTTACCTTTCACTGGTGCCTGATCGCTTCACAAAATTTAAAATATGTATACGCAGTAAGACCGTTATAGTTCACTCTAGGTAAACACTCCCATCGTGAAAGACAAAAAGACGACCTCTAAAACGGTAGAACTGTATAAATCACCACCATATTTTAGTAGTATGGAGCTATCATTTAGATAGGTTTATGGTGTCATATGAGAGTAGTTTGCCCCGAGTGTGGCGAGAAAGCCCGCATACAAAAATCAAACCGTATTTCAGCGGGTTATAGCGACTTATATTGTAGTTGTAGTGACCCCGAATGTGGCCACTCTTTCGTGATGAACCTAACCTTCAGCCATACTCTTAGCCCTTCAGCTAAAACGACTTCTCAGTTAGCTTTTGAAATGGTTAAAGCCCTGGCACCCGATCAGCGCCAAGAACTAAAACAACAGCTATCAATCCTCTAAAGTTTAAATTCCGGGCTATCTCCACCATCAGCCATTTCAATTAGCTGCTTCATTGCGGCTAACGTTTCAGGCTTCAACTCTTCTCTTTGGTCTGCAACCAATAAACCCATCAAATAAATACCTACATCAGCTCTGCTTTCACCTTCAGTGCTGAGTGCTACAGCATCAATAATGAACTCCATCGCATGTAAAAATATGTCCCGTTGTTTTAATGACATAGCTCTACTCCAAACCAAAAGACTGTATGAATATACAGTACTTTTGTAAGTATTCATACCGTGTTTTTATGAACCGAGATCCCCCGTCACTCTGATAATTAATTTGAACCTTATATCAACGGCCACTCGTTGGTTTCAGGAAAGAACGATAAATTAGGCTGTTCATATTCATAATCGTCATCTTCTCCGGTTAGTGGTCCAGAGGGTTTTACCTCCAATTTATCTAACCAGCTTAAATCTGGCTTGGGTTGGTACTCTTCAACGAGCTGGGCTGGGCGAACCGTGCCACATGGCAGGTGCTCCGCAGGACGGATTCTTATACTCGTTTCATCATCTATTCGAATTGAGCTACCTTGTTGCAGCGCGATTAGAGCGGAACCATCAATGTTTGGCGGTAATCCACCACCTACAGAGTAAGGTTCTAATAATCGCTTAAGCTGATCGCTGACCTGTACTTTCTGCGATCGCGTACAGTTATTGACAGAACTCCGAGAGGAATCAGAGATTCCAGAAAGAGCAAGATCAAAAGCCCCCGCTTCAGAGTCATCGTTCTTTTCAGTTTTTGTTACTATCTGCCAGGTCTTAAGACGAGTCTTAACCAACTCACCTGCAGCAATAAAACCTTCTATCTTGCGAACGTCTTCGCCATGCGGAGAGGCAAACGGCAGCACTTCATAAGAGTTCGTGATCAGCAAATCCTCACGCTTAACGAACGGGCCACCCTGCCCCATGATGTAGCCTTGCCAGTTGCCATGGTCGGCCGCTTTCATTGTTCCTGCGACATTCACTTGATCTGTATCAGCCCTCGCCTCGTAGTTCTCAGCAATCACACCCACTAACTCTGCATTCGTCATGACATGCGCGGGCTTAAAGGGACCAACCAAACGGTACATAGACATTAGATAGATAGAAGCCAGATCTTCACGCTCTTGCTTGAACACGTATTCCATGAAGGCTTTCTTGTTTTGACTTGCTAGGCGGCGCAGCTCACGGTAAGTCGTGACCGGTGCACCACCAAAAAATTGAAATTGACGAATACCCCAGCGGCTCTTCCAAGCGTTGACGTTTTTGGCCATCGCTTGCACAGATTGCCCAGTCTCTTTTGAAACCTCTTCATCCATGGCATAGCCATCAATATTTTTAGAAATGTACTTAGCGATGTAGCCCGTTGCTGTGCCTTTTTCTGGGTCGATATACCCAAAGTCACAACGAGGCTGATAATTGAATGGACCTTGAATAGACTGCTTCTTGGCTGCACGTTTTTCGTTGCGATCGAAGAACGGGTAAAGCTCTTCTTTATTTTCATCAACTGCATAGCGAATAAATACGTCACGTACCTTGCCCACATGCTCAGGCTTAACCCAAATCAGCAAATGCCAGTGCGGAGTACCATCATGATGTGGCTCAGCAACGCGAATACCAAACCAACGAATCTCATCACGGCCTAACTTGGCACGAATGCGCTGCCAAACCTTATTCAAATAGGTTTGCGCTTCACGTGGGCTCGCCCCGTTCCAATGTGGAATGAAACCGCCTTTCTTATAGCTATTATGATATTTCGATGGTGTTGTCAGCGTTAAGAACAAACCTTGTAGGCCAAGTTCATTGCCGATATCTTCACAGCCACGACAACGAACCATTAACTCATGACGACGAATGGCAGGGTTCGACATGCTTTTCAATACCATGTCTTCCATTTCAACTTCTTCGCCAGTGGTTTCTTCTTGAAGTAAGTGGCCTTGAATAAAGTCCCAGCTCTTCTTTTGCTGAACTTTATGTTCTTGAATGCAATCCCATGAAGCATAAGGTGACGCCTTCGCCGATACTTGCCCCATAGCAATAGCTAAGTGCTCACGCATAATTTTGCGAATGCGCTTTAAGCGTCTAAACCACCACTTTTCACAACTCAACTTAGAAATAAACGACATGATATTTTCAGGCGTAATCTTCTTGTCATCACTTGGCGTTTTTACCCCAAAGCTACGCACCAAACAAACACACTGCTTGTAGACCATAAGCGCCGCAATGTTCTCACCGTTCTCAGTTTCACATTCAATCGTTTGAGTCAGTACCGTTTGATAACGAATCAAGATAGACACGATTTTAAATGCCATCTCTCGAAGTTCATCTTCAACTAGCTCGGCAATGATTTTGCTTCGAACAGGTTTACGATTTTTCTCGGCCTGTTCAAAATCGAAACTGGCTTGTTGATTCGCTTGCTTGAAGTTGTTTTGCTGAGGGCTGCTTTCGACATCGACAGCATCACTCAGCAAAGCAACCTTAGAGGTAGTAGGAAGTTGTTTGTATTGCTCTAGCACCAACAGAACACGCCTATGCGCGGGTACCATCTTTTCACGGATAAATGTATTCGCAGCAAAACGTCCTTGCTTCTTGAAGATCGAAACATAGCGATTGGCGAAATACTTAGTCAGGTAATGGGGAAGGCCAGAAAAGTGTCCAGATAGCCATTCTCGATCGGCTGGGTTTACTTCATATAATTTACGCTCAACAACAGAAAGGTTTTCAGGCTCACGCTCGAGCATGGAGCGTGAAGACAAAACGATGTCATTAGGGATTGGAGCAACAGTCTGATCACCGCCAACCCATTCAAGGAAAGCTTCATGTGATCGCTCTTGTTGCTGTTCATTAAATTCAATGCTGCTGATATCAACATCCTGATACCACGAAATAAGGCGCTCACCAGAGGTTTGAACCTTTTGCAGTGAGCGCCTGTTTTTCTTGGAAGCATAGGTTGATTTCATTAACACTCATCCAAGAAATCTTCGGGGTTACGGGTAATCTTTAACTGAACTTGAATAGTGCTATCACCAGACAATAAAGTTCCCAATAACACTTCATTATCTGGGTGATCACCTTCCAGCATTTCTACTAATAGGGTTTCAATGTAATCAGGCGCTTCAGCCGCAACTTTCTGTGCTTCGCTCATAACGCAGCTAGCTCCTGTGTATCCATAATCATATGACCGCCAGTGTGATTACCTTTAATAATCACCCCGTTCAAAACGTGCTGGCAGTTGAACAGCTCGCAAGCCGTATCAATCGCTGGCTCTGGTGAGTCAAACTCACCCAGCAACACATTCTTCACTTCATTGGTTTCATCATGGCGAACAACGCCGCCACCACTATTCAGGGCAACTGCTACATAACTCAGCATCAGCAAGCCTCCACAGTTGGGTAACCATGTTCATCGGCCATATCACGCCACCACATTTGCATTTGAGTAGTTTGAGAAGTGGATTTATTACAAGCCGACACAAAGAACAGCGCACGAACGGCACCTAAAGCTTGATTTGCGATATCTCGGTCAGAAGCCGTGTTGTAAACCACAATCCAAAAAGCCCACCAAGCGGTAATGAAATCCTCCAAGCAGAGTCCTTGTTCAGTACCGTTCACATTCACAAGTAATGCTCGAGTAGAGTCCAAGCTCAGCACATCGCCCTGGCTAGTTTCTGTGATATTGAAAACACGCATGAACTGTTCAATCTTGCGAGTAGTAAACCCTTCTGAACGCAACGCGTGGTTCAAGTCTTTCTGATAAACAGAGATAGTGCTCATGCAGCCTCCTCCCCTAACTTTTTAAGTAGAGTCGTTGCCTCTGTAGCAAAATAGCGTGAGTCTTGAATCTGTCTTTCTAGATCAGCGGTTGTGAGTCCTGCCTCTCGAACCACATCAATGCCGGTTTCCATGCAGTCGGCAGCTTCCACTAAACGATCTCGTAGATGCCCCATCAAAATCACACTGTTTAAATGAGATGAATTTGAAAGAGAAAGAACGCATACCTCTTTGCTTAAACCAAACTTACCGCCTTGAAGTACGTGCGTAATTTCATGAACCAGGGATGCACCCGTTTTATGGCCTTCGCTGTCTACTTCATGCTGTATCAACACATCGTTGGCTTGATAGTTACGATCATTGACTCGAATTTCAGCCGTTTTACGACCTAAACGAACCTCGTTGAAAAACTCTGATTGGGTTTTTACTTCATGTAATTTCATGCTTACGCCCCCACTGCCGATAAACAGAACTGTTCGAATTGATATAACGCTTCATCGTCAAAGTGGCCTAAGTCACGGAGGCCAAGCATTTCAAGAAACAGATGGCGGTTACTCATATCTAAGTTCGCCCAATGGTGAAGCTGTGAAACTTGTTCAATCGAACCGTTGCGATACCAACTTGGAAATGAATAGCCAAAGAACACACGAGCTCGATCGCTTTCCATTGCTTCTTTGATATCGGCTAACACTTCTTCTTGTGGGCGGTGGGTAGCAATTGGTTCTTGCTTCTTCGCGATAGCATCGAGCTGAATTAAAACTCGATGTTGCTGCTCTTCATTACTTACACTAAAGCGCTCTGCGATTTGGTTAAAAGACTGACTAAATAGGTGTTCTTCAATGTTACTCATCATCAATTCCTAAAATTTTGGATATAAAAAACCCTCCCTCTTTAAATCAAAGAGGGATAAAGGGTGTAGGCATACGCCTAGTGGCTAGGTTTTCTTGGGTGTAACGAGGTTATGACCAGCGCGAAAGTACATCCTGCGCGTTGGCATCAATTCGGTTAATTTCACGTGAAAGACGCATTTGTTCAGCGCGGCAATCACTCTTGGAAAACTGAGCTTGTAACTCTTCACGTCTTGAACGAAGTGGCTTTAGTTGGCGCTCGCCAAGTTCTCTTCGCGTGCGCTGTAATGCTGAAAGGCCACGTTCTTTTTGCTCACGGTTCAAAGACCAACAAGGCAAATCAGGGCATGGATTTTCTAGCGGTGGTACATCTAGGTTTGAATGTTCGACTGTTGCAACTGACATACTATTTTCCTCTAACTTAAGCCGGGAATAGCCGAACCATTGGCGACCAAATCCACACTCATAGCTAAGAATGGGGAAACGCCTTTTGTGCGGCTTTCTATATCGTTGATAAGAAGCACAAGGTTGCTAATACCCGCTTGTGCCTTTTGGATAATGACGTGTTTGTTAGTGCGACTAAGGCGATCTTGTCCTGCATGCTCTAAAGCCATGCGAGACAAGTCACCGGAGTGCATCGCGTTTTCTAATGCGCGTTTAATGAAAGTTTCTTCACTCGCATCGTTGGGGATTTGTGCAGTCACCACACCGAGGCCAAGCAAAAGGCTATTAAGAATGGTGAAGTTGCCACTTGCCTTGGTGATCAACACAAGTTCTACACTGGTAAGGATGTGCGGCTGCTCTGGGTTAAGCTTGTTACGCAGCATTGTGGCATTCATATCCACGGCCTTTGCTAACTTGGTCATGTTCTCCGAGTTCGCAAATGCACAACACGCTTCGTTAAATGCCTTTTGTTTAGAGCCACGGAATTCGCACATTGAGTCAATTTCGTTCATAACCAATACTCAATTGAAGACAAACGGGACGAAAACGAAGCCCCAACCAAGAACATTGAGCCACAACGGGCAATACTCCTTGGTTGGAATTAGGGAAGATAAACGCATGACGGCCTACCCCAACTTTTCCATAGCTTCACGAGTCGCCATTTCCACTAAGGCGATCATGTTGATGAGGGGAGTTTCTTTACCTTTTGCTTTAGTTTTAATAGGTAAGCGCCCATCGGCTACCCAATCCATGATGGTACGCTTAGGCATTCCAGAGAACTGAGAGTATTGGTCGTACGTCATGAAAGGCGTATTTAGGACTACTTGATATGAGAGCATAGTGATATCCTGTTAAGTTACTAAATGTTGAACACCGGACTTATGAGTTGCAGCTCGCAGTCCATTTGAATTGGATTATTGATCGTATATGCGAACAAATCAAGCCAAATTGACCTCTTTTGATTATCAAGGTGGGAAGCTTGTCACAGATAGGCTCCATGAAATCCTAGGAACCAAGACAATCAGAGAGCTCGGCGAAAAACTAGATATTTCTGCTTCTACAATAGCCACTTGGCATAAGCGTGCGCTTTGCCCTTTCGAGATTGTGCTAAGAGCACATATGTACACAGGTGCATCTTTGAAGTGGTTAACTCTTGGAGAGGGGGAGCCATTTCCGAACAGAGAATCGCAAAAACACCAATCAAAACGCCTTGAGACAAAATTCTTGTTCGATATTGACTCATTCAACATTAAGCATGGAAAGCTTGAGAACCTACAAACTCTCACGTTCGATAAGTCTTATTTAAATGACATTGAAGTAGCCAATCCAATGGCAATACGTGATGGAGAAAATACGTACATCGTTGACAAAGAGAATCAACAAGCAATTAGTGGTACGTACTTAGTAGATATGGACGGCCTAGTCTCGCTAAACGACATTCAGCGCCTACCAGGTAAGAAACTAGCGATCAGCTTTAACGGTTCGACTCTAACAGTCGAAGAAGATGAAGTGAGAGTTGTGGGTAGAGTAGCGCTGGTAATGGAGAAGAAGTAATGACAGCAGAAGTTGCTATTTATAACCGTTCAGCGATTACTCTTGCGGCAGATTCGGCAGTATCAATCAGTCGTGGGCAAGCATCACATAAAATTTATAATAATGCTGAGAAGTTATTTGCAATAACAAAACATCAACCAGTTGGCCTAATGATTTATGGCTCAAGCGATATATTGGGTATCCCTTGGGAATTGATTATTAAGCAACACAGAGTCAAGTTAGGAGAGAGTTCATTCTCCAGTTTGAAAGAATACGCTAAGTCATTTTTTTCATTTACCGAAGAGTTTTTTACAAAACTACCTTTCGAAGCCGTAGAGAAAGAATATTCCGACTACCTAGACTTCATCATTGAAGACACTTTTGAAAAAGTAGTCGAGTTTTCGGGGATACAGCGCCCAGAAGGCGAAGTAACAGCAGATGAAATACAAGCATTTCACCAAGCGGTAGATTTAATAATAGAAAACTTTGAGGAAAGCTCTGAGTTATATGATGGTTTTGGCGAACAAGATGAAAAGCAAGCTAGAGAAGATACTAAAGAACTAGCCCTAGCCCTTTTCAACAATTTTTTCAACGTAGAAGAAACAGCTGAACAGGAGCCATGTAAGAGCTTTATAGCACTTTGTGCTTCGCGTATAACTAAAGTTGATATGTTCTACGATAATACAACTGGCTTTGTGTTCGCTGGCTATGGTGAGGATGAATACTTACCTCAAATGTATAACTTTGATGTATATGGCGTCTATCAAGGCAAATTGAAATACTACGATAAAAAGCCAACGGGGTTATCGCCAAAACAGACAGCGGGTTTACAAGCATTTGCTCAACGAGATGAAGTTGATACCTTTATGCAAGGTGTCAACAAACAAATCAGATCGCATTTCAATGAAAAGTCTAAAGATTTATACTTTAGCGCTTTAGATTGTATCGATAAGTTAATCGAGCAAGCCTATCCCGAAGAAGAACAAGACGATTTAAAAGCTGAGTATTTTGAAGTTCTTCAAACCAAATACTCCGAAGTCGCTCAAGATACTAGAGATTTCATTCGGGGCAACTACATCAAAAAAGTTGTCGAAATGATAAAACACCTCCCTAAAAATGAAATGGCATACATGGCAGAATCATTAATTAACTTAACGGCCTTCAAGCGTAAGGTATCGAATGATAGTGATACTGTTGGTGGTCCAATTGATGTCGCTGTTATATCTAAAGGTGACGGATTTGTTTGGGTTAAGCGTAAATATTATTTTGATAATGGTCTAAACCAACATTACGGGCCAAAGAAATAAAAAAAGCACCCAGAAGGGTGCTTTTTTTTTGAATCAAATAGCAAGTAAATTATTAGTGGGCAGTATCCTGCTCTTCACGTTCTTGAGCAACTCTAACGCCACGCTCTTCAGCTGCTTTTTGGAAACGCTCTTTAAGTTGTTCTTTTGTCAAACCTTTAAAAGATTCCATACGCTTAACTTCTTGCTCATCACGATCAGGATAGCGGCTAAACAAACGTTCTTTCGCTGCTGCCACTCGTTCTGCTCTAGTCATAACTTATCCTCCAATATGTTCGTGAGTATAGACCTTAATTACCACCAAATGCAATCTTCACTCAACGCATTTATGCCACATGGCTCACCATAATCAACTTCACTTGATAGATGGACATGGCTTTCTAGTTTCAGTTCGTTAACAAGCAATTCGAACACTTCCTTTGGAGAAGTCTCACTTTCACCCTGAATAATCTTTGATATCGGCACATATCGTTTAGATTTTTGATAACGCTTGATAGCTCTTTTAAGCGCCTCTTTAGGTTCGAGCCAAACTAAGCCTAATGATATATCGTAATCGAATGTACTTAGAGTATCGTAAACACGGCGAATGGAGTCTGGATTGGAACCAACTTTTGGTATAACCATATTTACATCATTCATTAAACAACGAACAAGGACGCAATCATCATTACCATGGACTAGATCATCCGACTCGTCATGAGTCCATCCTGCACCATTAGGAAAAGCTAACTCTGGAAACTTTCGTTTTGCAAAGTCAGAGTCGACTATATAAGCTCCCTGCATATCGGACATTACTTGGGCAACTGTAGATTTCCCTGAAGCAGGCAACCCGAGTAATATGATTGCTTTTTTGTTCTTCCTAACTCGGTTTCTAGGTTTACTTCCACCATAGCCTATCCGAATATCATCATCATCTTTAGGGACAGTCATAGAGTACAACTCTTCTAGTATTTTTTGTTGTATATACTGACGTTGTCCATCTCCACCGATAACTCCATTGTAGTCGAAACTTTGTTGCAAATGTTCTATCAATGCAATCTCTCGAGCCAAAACCATTCGTTTATGCTCATCATCTTCAACTTCATACTCCAGTAACAGGTCTTCAAACATTTCTATATCTGCATAGAATCGTTCCTGGACTTCTTTTAAGCATTCTCCATCTATTTTTTTCAAACTTATGGCTCCTTATTCATTGCCATCAGTTTACTACAAAGTTATTTCATGCGATAACTCAATCACTTAGAAATTGTATTAAAGGTGACTAATGGCTTATTACTGGGCAAATCTCGGTGTCTCACATGAAGAAGTAAAAGAACACAAGTTTCTTTGGGCCCCCTCTCATACATATACAGAAAAGGGTGAAAAGACTGTAAAAGCAGGCTGGAAGCATGTTCCTAACATTAGGAAAGATGACATTATAATTTGCCATGAGAACAAGCGGGTTATATACGTTGCTCAAGCACTAAAAAATGCTTACCCAGCGACTAGGCCTGAAAGCAGAACCTATGATGAATGGAAGAAAGATGGCAATAAAGTCGACGTAAACCTCATTGTACTAGATCGCCCAGTGCCTACCGAAGAATTTAAACATCACATCATTGAACGATTTAACGAACAATGCGAACCAAAACTCTTTAACGTTGAAGGTAATGCAACACAAAACTACATGGTTTCTATCCCTGAAGGTGTAGCTGGTATTATCTTATCTAGCTTAGATAGCGTTAACTTGGATGACCTTAAACAAACATCAAAACCTAAAACTGCAACAAAGGGTCGCAAGAAACGCAAAGCAACTAAAGGTGGCGTTCGAAAAGCAAGGGCAAATGCTCGTATCGGACAAGGAGCTTTCCGAGACGAAGTCCTTGATATTTGGGATAACACCTGTCCAGTTACTAATATTGCTATCCCAGAACTATTAATTGCTTCACATATTGTTTCTTGGGTTTTAAGTGACGATGAAGAAAAAATTGACGGCTACAACGGCCTTCCACTTTCTCCAAACGCCGACAAGCTCTTTGACAAAGGACTGATCTCGTTTTCTGATTCTGGTCAACTTCTAATTAGTCCTTCGCTATCCATCTCGACACTCAATGCCCTAGGTATCAGTGAACAAACAAAAATAGAAGGCTTAACTGAAGAGCATTCTTACTATTTAAGTAGGCATCGATATATTTACGGCTACTAGCTCAATTGGCACAAATTTATAAGGCTAAGTATGACACTTCCAGTTCCAAACTCAGAAACGTTCGATAAGTATAAAATTATTGATAACAAACCATTTTCTACACACTTAACCAAATTCCTAAACTCAAAATCTGATGATGGTTATGTGCTTAATCTAAACGCTGAATGGGGTGCTGGGAAAACAACTTTTTTACAGTGTTGGTATAACGAACTATCTAAAACTCATCCAGTGGTTTACTTTGACGCATGGCAATCCGATTTTTCCAAAGATGCTATGTTAGCGCTTGTCGATTGTTTTCAAGGGCAACTAAAAAACCCACGAAGTGACAACAAGAAATTTGCTAAAGGCCTTCTAGACAAAAGCAGCCATTTTATTCGTAAAGCTGCACCAGCAATGGCTGTTGGATACGTTAAGCATAAAACAGGTATTCCTGGTGACGAGTCTCTATTCGAAGATGCGCGTGAAACTTTAGGCTTTGATATTACTGAAAATGAATGTGGTGAGGCATTAAAAGAAGTACTGAAGAGCTTAGTTGAGCAGCGGCAGAAGGTTGAAGGTATTACGGAATTCAAATCCACTCTAGAAGATATGGCCGTTTCACTTATCAAGTCACTTGAAGACTCTGATACTCCTAAAGCATGTCCGATTTATATACTCGTAGATGAATTAGATCGGTGTCGACCAAGCTATGCAATTGAAGTGATTGAGAACATTAAGCACTTCTTTGATACTAAGAATTTTGTATTTATTGTCGCTACTGACACTGATCAATTACAACACTCTATTAAAGCAATCTATGGTCATAATTTTGATGCCCACTCTTATTTGAGTCGTTTCTTTCATAAGACTGTAACTCTACCACCGCCAAGCACTGAACAATATTTGAAAAGTAGGTTAAAACCAATAATTGGTGATGACTTTTCATTTGATGCCCCACACATTTTACAAATATTGGTTAGTATTTTTGATTGGCACAATATGACATCACTAAGAGAGATCGATAAAGTAATCCAAGATTTAGAGTTGGCTAAATCCAGTGGAAAACAATTTAAAATACTGCCATTAACGGTTCTTTCTGTTTTAAAAAGATTGCATCCCAAGCACTATATAAATTTAACCAAATATAAAGAACAGCCATATCGTTCTAACTCTAACTCAAACTCAAATGCCTATAACCTGCCAAGCAATAGGAACATTCCTCCTATTCAATTTTCCGCAGACGCCCAAATTGGTTTTGAACAAAGTCTTCATTACATACTACAAACTTTTTTCGGTTCATCTCAAAGTACTGGGTGGGAACAAGTAGTCGATAGAAATGTTGCTAGATACAATGCAGAAAATGCAGTGATGTTAACCGCTAACCACTTTTGTTTGAATCCGCACGGACAGGAAGTAAGCTTCACCGACAATATGAAAATTCTAGAACTGGCTGGCCACTTTAGCTAGTAGTTTGTACTATCAATCGGCATCTAAAACACACAAATAAAGTTATCGCTGTAGGTACAAGTACAAAGATATTCTGCTCATTGTAGAAGGCGTACCACAGCGAAGCACAAACATAAGCACTTGGAACGATGAGTTTATGAAAACTCGTCAATCTAACTGCCAAATACAAACCAACTAGCGCGTTCAGTCCTAGCCAAACAAACGACTGCCAAGCACCAATTGATGACTTAATTGGCGCCGGAAGGTAGATGAGCGAGAAACCTTTCATTGGTGACAGTAAGTCAGCCGCTAAATGAATGCTTACTCCTACACACAAGCCAGCAACTATGGGCTTTGTTACGTTCGATTTAACAAACAACAGCAGCAATGGAATGAGTAGGCTATGCGTAATGATGGAGCGATGATGCAATATACCCATCAATTTAAGGTCCAAATCCGGTAAATACAAACCAAAATAGATGAACGCAAACAATAAAGATGTATGTACTAAACTGTTGATTGGGAAATCCCCTAACTGTCTAAAAAGTAAAAGCTATCGTAAATTTTAGTGGGTTGTAGTATGCCTAACATTAAAGCATCAAAATAACCCAAACACATTGTTTTTCCCATCTTGTTCAAGGCCTTTAATCTGATGGTGCTTTGGCTCCCCACCAAACAATAAAATATACAACTTCCGGTCTTGATACGTCCCTACTACATAGTGGTCTTTTTGTATCACGTATTCGATAGTTTCGGCTTCCTCATCAGTGCATAGATACTTTATATCGACCAGCTTTACCCATTTCAAACCCACTACGTTCTCTGCTTCTATAAACCCACCAAATGGCGCCGTAAAGCGATTGCCTAGCTTCAATAGCGCATCAATCACCCCTTGGTTCTTCTTACTTACCCCAATTGGACCATCACTGTTGATTTTGAAATGACTGTAACCAGCAGTCACATGAATTGATTGGTACATAGCAAAAACCTATTAGCTTTCTTAGCACTTTGAGAAAGGTATCTAACCTGTGCTTTTTGTCCGATATAAAACATTGTTCTCCGTTTTAGCTCGACTTATACTGTTTTTATATACAGTTATTTTAGGCTTTATTATGTCTATCCGCAATTTAAAAGATGGCTCTACCAAACCTTGGATCTGCGAATGTTACCCAAATGGGCGAGCGGGAAAGCGTGTTCGTAAGAAGTTTGCTACAAAAGGCGAAGCTAAAGCCTTTGAGCTTCACACGATGAAGGAAGTTGACGATAAGCCATGGATGGGAGACAAGCCGGATCACCGAAGGCTGTCTCAACTTATTGAGCTTTGGTATTCACACTATGGTGCAACCCTTACCAAAGGCAATGTTATTCATAGTAAATTTCTAAGAATGGCTAACGCGATGGGTAACCCTATAGCGACAGTTTTCAATGCAAAAACATACTCTGAATTCAGAAGTAACCGAATGAGTGGACAAATTAGCTTTGTTGATGCGCGCTGGCAAAAAGGGGCGCCTAGTATCGCAACGCTAAATTCAGAACTCGCGCGCTTTAAGGCTATGTTTGCTAAATTGAAAGAAATTGGGGAGTGGAAAGGACCAAACCCATTGGAAGAAGTGAAGCCATTTAAAGATCACGAACGCACTATGTCTTTTCTTCATAAAGAGCACATTACTTTATTGCTTGAACACGTGTCTAAACACAACCGAACAGATATGCAGAAAATAGTGAAGCTATGCCTAGCCACTGGAGCTCGCTGGAATGAAGCTGCTCAGCTGAAAGGCGCTCAGTTAAGCAAATATAAGGTTACGTTCACCAACACCAAGACTAAGAAGAATCGCTCTGTACCCATCTCAGAGGAGCTTTACAACGAGATATACAAACCAACCTCAGGGAAGCTCTTTGAAGAATGCTACACACCTTTCTGCTACATATTGAAGAGTAAACTGGGCATCACCCTACCCTCAGGGCAAGCCTCCCACGTTTTGCGTCATTCGTTCGCAAGTCATTTCATGATGAATGGCGGCAATATTTTAGTGCTAAGGGATATTCTAGGCCACGCCGATATCAGCATGACAATGCGCTATGCCCACTTCGCACCTGATCACCTATCTGAAGCAATTATCCATAACCCTCTCTCTAACCTGTAACCTGTCGCCACAAAATTTTTTACTCGGCTGTCGCCACTTTGTCGCCACTTGCCAAATTTCAGGTAAAAAAAGAGCCACTTTAAAGTGGCTCAATTCTTAAAATTTTAAACAAGTGTTTTAAACGTTACTCTTTGCCGAATACGTTGTTCTCTTGCTCTTGTACACGGATAAAAGTCGTACGCTTAGTTAGCTCTTTAAGCTTTGCTGCGCCTACGTATGTACAAGTTGAACGTACACCACCAAGGATGTCAGAAATCGTGTTGTGAACAGAACCACGGTATGGAAGTAAAACAGTTTTACCTTCTGCAGCACGGTACTTAGCAACACCACCTGAGTGCTTGTCCATAGCCGACTGTGAAGACATGCCGTAGAACTTCATGAATTGCTTACCGTCTTGCTCTACAACTTCGCCGCCTGACTCAGAGTGACCTGCTAGCATGCCGCCTAGCATTACGAAGTCAGCACCGCCGCCGAACGCTTTAGATACGTCACCCGCACATGAACAGCCACCGTCACCGATGATCATGCCGCCAAGGCCGTGTGCTGCGTCGCCACACTCGATGATTGCAGAAAGTTGAGGGTAACCTACGCCTGTTTTAACACGTGTAGTACAAACAGAACCAGGGCCGATACCAACCTTAACGATGTCTGCGCCAGCTAGGATTAGCTCTTCAACCATGTCACCCGTTACAACGTTACCAGCAGAGATAACTTTAGTCGGGAATTCAGCACGTACTTTTTGTACATACTCAACTAGGTGCTCTGAGTAGCCGTTAGCGATATCAATACAGATAAATACGAATTCGTCGCTAAGCGCCATGATTTGCTTAGTTTTCTCAAACTCAGCTTCAGAAGTACCTGTTGAAACAAATACGTTGTTCAGCGTTTTCTTGTCTGCTGTTTTTGCGAACTCAGCCCACTGCTCTACTGTGTAGTGCTTGTGTACTGCAGTCATAACACCGTGCTCTGCTAGAGCAGCTGCCATTTCAAAGCTTGCTACCGAATCCATGTTCGCTGCAATTACTGGAGTACCAGACCATTGACGACCGCTATGCTTGAATGTAAAATCGCGGGTTAATTCAACTTGAGAACGGCTTTTAAGGGTAGAACGCTTCGGACGGAAGAGTACATCTTTGAAACCTAACTTAAGTTCTTGTTCGATACGCATGATAATTTGTCCTGTAATCATATTACGTGTCGTGCGTTTTCGGTAAGCGTTGGCAGACGCTTTACTGAGTTTCGGACACAAAAAAACCGGAGCGTTGGCAGACGCTCCGGTTTTCAGCATTATAGGCTGTGATTTACTAACAGCAAGTCTGATATTTCATTTTTTTTTGTGCTATCCTCTCAAAGATTCCATATCTGGTAAAAGCTTCCCGCCCGTCATTTCCTACTAAATTCATAGTAATTAATAACTTAACAACATATTCACGCAAACGCTGTCGGTTTATTGCGCAAACGTTTCCCTTGCAAATTCGGCGAAAAAATCTTCGATAAGGCAAATTTGTGAAAAAAGTGCCCTTTAATCACATAAAAATCACACTTTTCTTGAATCAAAAAATGCGTTTTTTCTTAAATAATTTCATTTTTTTCTGACTTTTTTCGCTTCGAGTGCCGATCTCAGCCCTCTTTCATTAGCCCTGAAATTTATAAAGTACAAAGGCAAGATCGATTAGCACGTTCGAAACTTGGATGAGCGGGGTAAAGTCCACAAAATATGGCAGGTTAGATGCGCTTATTTATGAGAACCCAGCGGATACAAGCCGCTGTTGATAGAGCCTAACAACAACTCGACTAAAGTTAACGAACACGGAACGCCTTTCTTTAGTTCGAACTCATTACTACAGGATCAGATACAAAAATGGCCAAGGGGATTAACCTTGGCCATTTTTATTTGGTTTTCAGAGTGCTCTTATAAGGCGATTCAATTTTCACCTTAAGGTACGTCAAGCCTTTTTCTGAGACATCAGAGCTTCAGCAGTCGCATCTTGAATCGACAAGAACAAGGATGTCACTTGCCCAGTTGGAGAACGCATCGGGTTAAGCGTGACGTTCTGATACATAAAGTCGGCTTGCTGAGTTACTGGCCTCACGTTGCGGCACTTAAACAGATAAGGCCTTTGTTGCCACGTTATGAAGCTACGGCAGCCTAGGTCATAAACCGGTTTTGTTTTAAGCCTAAACCACTCTTCAGGAATTTCAGGGAATAACTCAAAGATCGACTTACCGATCGCATCATGCGATTGCTTACCGCTATGGTGCGTCATGAAGCCATTCCAAACTTGTACCTGAAAGTCACGGTTAATGACCACCAGCCCCATATCGACGTTTTGAACCATGTCTACCATCCAGTGGAACTGTTCAAATTCAGCAGGAAGATTCAACATATTAAAACTCCTCCATTAGGTAGGCCAATTTGTTATCTAGAAGAGGCAGAGACTCATCAACAAACATAAATAGAAGGTCACAACGGATGGACGTGCCGTCGATGTTGTAGCTGACTTCGAACGTCATGGTCTTTTTAAATGAGCCGCTGGTATTTTCAATCACCGAATCAATCGAGATGTGTTGACCTAGCAGCACAGGAGAGCTCTGAAAGAAACGAACTTCTGATTGCTCCCCTAACCCATTCAAGAAAGAGCCGACTAAGATGTTCGATACATCCATCAACAACTCTAATTCTTCTAGCTGCTCGCTTTCTGTTGGCACCTTCATGAGCTTCTTAAGATCGCTCACACTGGAATCACTCAACAAAACTAGCGCTTCACCTGCAATGCCTTCTCCACTAAAGCCTTGGCAAACACCCGACACTTGGTCATTGTCAGCCAAGTCACGAAGTGCCATGTGCAATTCGCTCACTTCGAAGATGTTCACGTTCGGTAATGGTAAGTGAACGAATACATTAAAATGGCGCGCCAATGCATCGGCTGCTCGACCTATCGCAACGTTCGCAACTTCCATATAGATGTCACGTCGGCGCAGAATCGGTAGCTCTAGCGGTGCTGGCGTAATAAGTTGAGGCTGTTTTGGTGGCTCAACATGCTCACGTAGAATCGCTTTTAACGCTTCTTTATCAATCGGCTTTTTCAAAAATGCTTTGGCGCCAAGATCCAGCACCTTCTGTTGTGCTTTTGGTTGTATGTCACCAGAAACAACGACAACTGGCGTGGTATCGCCTAAACGTTGCATCTCTTCCAATGTGCCATAGCCGTCTAATTCCGGCATGGTTAGGTCGAGGAACATCAATTTGAATTGGTTTTTAGCGAGCTCTTCAAGTGCATTAAGCCCATGAACAGCAAAAGTTATATCTGCATTTAGAGAACTAGGCAGTGACCGAGCCATCTGCTTCCTTGCTAACGCAGAATCATCACATATAAGAACTGGGAACGACATAAATGCACCACTGACAAATTAAAGCTAATTCGACCGAGTGTAACAGAACATTATGGTATCAGGTACGGGGTGAATGGATTTATGTGCAGATTATTAGTAAGAATGATGAAACAGGTGGGTAAGCTATTATTTCGCATTATTCTTCATGAAAAACAATATGCTACAAAGGTAATAGCCAATCCTTGCTGTTGAGTAATAGCACTATTATATTTAACAGCAGCCTTAACAAGCGGGTTTATTAAGGCTCGACTGACTCATTCATTGAACGGCTTTATGTAGCCATGATAGAGAGCTATCCCACAAAGCTAATGCAAGAGAACTAGAACTGATATGAAGGCCATAAAATCAGTAATGCGAAACGTATGATCACAGCAAATACCAACAACGCGATCCCCAGGCGATACCATTTGTATTCGGCGATGTTCATTGGGATACGCTTGTAGAACATCGTAATCACGCCTTTCCAATCGCTACTGCGTCTTCCGTACTGCATCATGCTCGTCAAAACAAACAGTGCGCCAAGCACTAACATTCCTTTTTCAGCCCAGAACAATCCAACTTCCATTTGTGTATTCCTTGATAAAACGGTGAGCAACTCAAATCATTCTAGTCACCTTTTAGCTCGGTTTCTGTAAGACCAAGGTCTAAATTACGAAGTACGCAATTTAGGGCTTATAGGTCATTGTTGGTAATTGATAGTTCTCGGTCAGCAATACAACGTTTATCGTTCAAGGTTCCATGGTAAAGGCGAGCATCACAAGCAAATCACGTATAAGCATGATTCGACAAATCTGGAGATTGGTTGTTCTTTTGAATGACACGCATCAATTGGATAAGCAGCAGAATACCTGTCACGCCTAAGCCAACACCGATTCCGCCCCAAATCCCTGCCAATTCGAACTTAGGCATCAAATACCAAGCCGCAGGCAAGCCAAATACCCAGTAACCGATGGCAGTCATCACGGTTGGCATAGAGACAATCTTCATGCCTCTTAGCAGGTTAATCGCCAGTAGTTGCCAAGCATCAACAATAAAGCACAAAGCAACGACCCAAATCACAGAAGCCAGTAGTGAAGTCATAGCACCCGTGCCATCGTCTAACTTGAAGATAGAAGCGATCATCTCAGGCCATATAATGAACACGGCCGACAACGCCACACTCAACACCGACACCAATATGAAGCTTTGAATCGAGGTTCTTTTTATTCCTTCGTAGTTACCCGCACCGAAATCACGGCCAACCAAAATCGCCGCAGCTTGTGAGAAACCAAAATTGAAGTTCCAAGTAAAGCTTAAACATTGCAGCAAGATTTGGTGCAAGGCTAACGAAGCAATACTGATCGTGCCCGCCATCAAGGTGCCACCGTAAATCAAGCCATGCTCAAGTAAAGCAGCCAAGCCGATAGGTAGACCCATCAACAACAATGGGCTCATCAACTTGATTGAATACTCTTCTGTATTTAGCCAAGGGGCGAACTGCTTAAACTCGTCACGCTTAAATACCCAAACCGTATATCCAACCATCACGATAAATGCCGCGATAGCCGTACCAAGCCCTAAACCTGTTAAGCCCATGTCTAATTGGAAGGTGAGAAAGTAGCTCACTGGTACATTCAGAATTACGGTGATAATCGACATCACAAGAATGGAGCGCACGTTGCCAAACGCACTGGTTAAGCCACGAAGTACCAACAAGATAAGCGAAGGCAACATTACCCACTTCAAAGCATGGACATATTCCATGGCTAAAGTGATCACTTCTGGTGGCTGTTTGGCTGCTTCTAATACCAACGGAGCAAACCAGAAGCTGGCCATTAAGGTCACGCTGAGCACGAATGCCAACATGGTTGCGCCTTTCACCGCCAATCTAATTTGAGTATTACCAAACTCAGGGCGAGCTACTCGCTGACCATAAGCGATCGCAATCAAATTCGCGACACAACCCACGGTGCTGCTCGCAATAATGAAGATGAAAAAGTAGATTGAGGCACCTAAGCCACCAGCCGCAAGGGCTGACACACTGATACGCGACATCATCCAAACATCAGTAAGGACTAAAGCCATAGAGATCAGCTGTGAAATGATCAAAGGGAATGCAAGAGTGAGTATTTTTTTCATGAGCGCCTCAGGTAATTTCGCCCAAAATACGATCGATGAGGCTAGCGTTCAATTGATAAATTTGCGACTCTAACATTCCATAAACTCATGCGAACGAATTATGACCCCATATCCTAGCTTGCCATCATCACATAATGGCTTAAAAGCCTTTGAAGCTGCCGCAAGGCTGATGAGCTTTACGCTGGCTGCCGAAGAGCTGCATGTGACACAAAGTGCGATCAGCCGACAGATCAAACAGCTTGAAGATGAGTTAAACGCATCACTGGTTATTCGTAAGCATCGAGCCATAGAATTAACGGTACAAGGTCATGATTTGTATGTGGCTTTGCGAGAAAGCTACGGTAATATCGAAGCTGTTATCGCCTCTTGGAGTGAGCCCAAGCAGAAGCGTATCGTGATCAAAGCGACTCTGAGTTTCGCGACGCGAGTATTGATCTCCAAAGTTCGGGAATTAAACGAGCGTTATCAAGATCATGAGATAGTCATTGTTCCTGTGATTGAGGAAGACGAATCGATTAATAGTAGTGAGTATGATCTACTGATCTTCCACACGCGTTTCAAAAAACGCTATGACAAGGCACCTGACATTACCTTCTTGCGTGAAGAGTTCATGGCGCCGGTTTGCTCTACTAGTTTAACCACCAAAGACACCGACCTTGATTCAATCTTAACCTTGCCAAGGCTGCATCCAACCTTAGATCATCACGACTGGAAAGTGTGGCTGGCCGATGTTGAATTCCCACCAAAGAAACCTGTCAGAAATACCAGCTTCTTGTCTTTAGATATGGCGCTCAGTGCCTGTCTATCCGGTGAAGGGGTTACGGTCACGGATCTGTTGTTAGTTCAACAAGATCTCCAACGAGGCTTCTTGTACTGCCCTAGAAATGCAAAAATCCAACACAGTGCTTGGACTTACTTCATGCACCAGCGTAGTCACACGCCTATCATCAACGACCTTATTGAATGGCTTAGAGAAGAGACAACAAAAGAGATCGAGTTGCTGAAAGTACTCGCACAGCAATATCAATGGTTTGGTGTAATAGAACGGGACAAAGACTTTGGTCGGCTCTTCTAAACTAAGTTATGATTCCTGTTCCCTCAACCGATTGATATTTTTATGTCTTCTTTCTCTTTTTCACAAATCCCTGTTGGGGTTCGATTCATGATCCTCTCCGCTTTTGGATTCGCACTGATGTCAGCTTGTGTGAAATACATCAGCAATTATGGCATTCCTGTATTCGAAATCGTTGCAGCAAGGGCTTTGGTGTCTTTGATCATCAGCTACATCGACGTAAAACGAAAAGGCATTTCGATCTGGGGTAATAACAAACCTTTGTTGTTTGTTCGTGGCGCAGTAGGTACTGCAGCACTGATGTGTGTTTACTACGCTGTAACCACTCTTCCGTTAGCAGAAGCGACCATTCTACAATACGTACATCCGGTCTTTACCGCGTTGCTCGGTGTGTTGTTCCTGAAAGAACGCGTCCAGAAATCGACCATGATCTGCATTGCATTCTGCCTAGCGGGATTATTGGTGATGGTTCAACCAAGCATGAACAGCGGCGCGAGCAGCGAGTTACCGCTATTCAGCATTATGGTGGCGTTATGTGGTGCGTTTGGTAGCTCAATTGCTTATGTGATTGTGAGAAAGCTGAGCCAGACGGAAGACAGCTCTGTCATCATCTTCTACTTCCCACTGGTTGCTCTGCCAATATCGACAGTCCTTATTTGGAACGACTTTGTATGGCCAAGTCTATTCTTAACCGTGATGCTCGTGTTAGTCGGTATTTTCACTCAGATAGGCCAATACGGTTTGACCAAAGCGATGCAGACTCAAGCGGCGGGTAAAGCTTCGGCTTACTCATACGTCCAGATAGTCTTCTCGGCACTGTTAGGCGTGTGGATCTTTAATGAAATTCCATCGGTTTGGACTTATCTAGGCGGTGGCCTGATTGTGACTGGCGCGCTGATTAATGTGTTTGGCAAACAACTGTTGGTGCCTTTTAAGGCTAAATAAACAACCCAACAACTGAGCTAAACATCAGCTAAATAATCAGCTATTGCATAGACCTAAAAAGGGCATTGCGGATTATTCCACAATGCCCTTTTCTATAAATGCTCTCTAGCGCGCTTTCATTCAGCTAACCAACTTTAACAAAGCGGCGTATTACGTAACTAACTCGTGGCATTTCGTAACTTAGGGTCATCACTTAGGTATTCAACGAACTCGATTTCAAAGCCTGCCGGATCCACAAAGTAGACATTTTTTCGATAAGGTTCTTCAGCGCCAGGTTTAGCAATCGGGAAACCCGCATCGATAAGACGTTGAGTGACGCTTTCGATATTATTGGTCACATAAGCGAAGTGCGCGAGGCCAACAGAGTGCCCTGCCAAATCTCTGTTTTCACCCTCACCGTGATCACTCAATGCGATGTATTGGTACTCGTCGCCAAAATGCAGCCAGTTACGTGGCTTGCCTGACCATTCGCCTTTTCCTTCATCACGAACGTACCAGTGTGGAAACGCCGCTTTATAGAAAGTCAGCATTTCAGGGATGTCCTTGACGACTAAATTCACATGTTCAAGTTGGATCATTCTTCTCTCCTTAAAGTATTCTCGTAAGCAACGTTGCACATCCTAATACCTCAAGTTAAGTTGAGGTAAAGCACTAATTTGCATTTATTTCGAGAACGTTTTTAGAGCCCAAATTGTCGTATTTTGAAGCGATACAAACCATAAGTTTAGACGACCTTCCCTGATGTGGTTTATTTGGAATCCAGAATGACTGAGAGACAAGCCGCTATGGTTTAGGCGGAGTAACCTCAACTTCTAAAGCGGCTCGGTCTCTCCACTTGAAAACCTTCTTCCATTTAATCGGCATCATTGGAATAACGATGAGACTAATGCCCACCAGCGTCAGGATGTCTGGAATCTCATCGAACCACATAACACCAAACAATGTTACGAACACCAACCCAGAATATTCGGCGAGCGCAATCTGGTTGGCCGGTGCTTTTTTGTAAGCCACCACCACAAGCGCATGGTATCCAAGTACGAACAAGTTGATTGCCATGATCCAACCAACATGACGCCATTCGAGCGCAGACCAAGTTGGCAGCGCTAATGCCAGTGCAAGTGGCAGAGTCATAATGCTGGTCCAGAACAGAGTTGAGATGATGTGTTGCTCTGCATTCAAGCGTTTAATCAAGATATTACCCACGCCCATCGCAAGCGCACTGCCTAGCCCAGCAATCGCCGCCCAATGAAATTGTTCAGGGCGTAACACGATTAATACGCCCACAAAACCAATCAGGGTCGCGATCACTTTTGAAGATGTCGGCCTTTCTTTCAACAGCACGATCGACAAAGGCAGCATAAGGATTGGTCCAACGTAGAACATCGCGTTTGCTGTCGCCAAAGTAAGGTGTGTAATGGCGATCATCGCGCAGCCACTCCCCACTAAGATAAATTGAGCCCTTAAGAAGTTGATTCGGCAACCGCCTTTCATACGCGTCCCTCTCGGTAACTTTAACCAAAATGGAAGCAACAAGATCACGCTCAATAGCTGACGGATAAACACGTACTGGAACGTAGGGACTTCGCCATTCAGTATCTTCAATGATACGTCTGAAAAAGACGCAAGTAGGTTTGCGAGCACCAAAAGCAAAATGGCGTGGTTAACAGCTTTATTCATACAGAAGTAAGATTACACATTTGTCATACAATTATGGGCGCACATCATACATGAGAATTTGAAATGTGTAATAGCAAAATTAATAAGGCTCAGACTAATGCAATTTTGAATTAAACCTCGATGAACAAATCACAGCTATTCGTTCAATATTTAGCCGCATTAATATTCTCTTATTGACTGATACATCAAGTTACAAATCGCTTTCATATTAACCAAGAACACTGATCTGGGTTAATAAATTGGCTTCACAGTAACCTTACTTTTAATGTGGTCAGATAATTACAAAAAAGGAAGTTAAAGTGAAAAAATTATTAGCACTTGGTATCGCAGCGGTAATCTCGGCTCCAGCAGTAGCCGACCACAACACAATCAATGGTATGGATTTTGGTCCACTCGCAAAGTTAGTCGGCACATGGAAATCAGTCGAAACTGGCGGCGTTGATATTTCTCCAGGCCAAGAAGGCACAGAAGTGGGTGCAGGTGGTCCCGCGGTTACACCATTCTATGAAGTAATGACGTTTGAGGTTGCGGCAGATGCAACCAATGCCAGCGATCAATATCTGGTTGCTCTGTACTACAAACAAGAAGTATTCAGAAAGGCCGACGACTCTAAGTTCCACGATCAACGTGGCTACTTCATCTACGACCAAAAAAATCAGGTCGTCTACAACTCTTACTGCGTACCACGCACCACATGTGTCACCGCAGAAGGCCCTGCTGGCGATACAATGACGTTAGTTGCGTCTAAGCGTGGCATCGCTGAGTCCGAATACATGACGGACAACGCAACCACCACGGGCTTCACGATGAACATTAGCATTTCAGACGATACGCTGACGTACTCTCAAACAACAGGCTTAGAGATCTACGACAACGCATTTGCTCATACAGATTCAAGCACTCTAATTAAAGTGAAGTAGATTCAAATACAAACGCCTTTCACAGCGAAGTGAAAGGCGTTTTTCTGTTGTACTTGTAACAACAAACAAGTTTAACTAGATTGTGTATCAACCTTGGCGTAACGGTTGGCTAGCACTGCACAGTAAAAGATCTGAATCGGGTGATAAAGCATGATTGGTAGTAATATCATCCCTAGATTAGGGTTGTGAGCAAAGATCACCTTAGCCATAGGAATACCTGCCGCTAAGGTCTTCTTAGTACCACAGAATACTGCCGCGACTTCATCTTGATGATTGAATCCAACCTTTCGGGCACTCCATTGAATGCCGTGTACCATCACCATCAATACCACTAAACAAATCACCGCTGACAGCAACAACAGCATTGGTGAAAAGTCGCTCCAAATACCGTGTTCAATAGAGTCACAGAAAGCACTGTAGACGATCAGAAGTATCACGTATTTATCTAACTTATTGACCACTGACTTGTGTTTCTGAGTCCATTCAAAAAGTAACGGGCGCATCAACTGGCCGACAATCATTGGCAATAGCAGCATTTTAGATATAGAGATCACCGATTCCATCAGGTTTAGCTCTGCACCTTCCAACCCCATAAAGAGCTGGATCAGTAAAGGCGTAATGAACACGCCTAAAATACTAGAAAGTGATGCATTGAATATCGCACCCGGTAGGTTTCCTTTTCCAATCACCGTCATCGCGACCGAAGACGAAATCGTACTCGGTAATACGAAGAGGTAACAGAAACCAAAGGCCAGAGCTGCTGGCATATAAGCGACAAAGCCTTGCCCGAATATCACCCAAAGCAGTGGGTAAACTAAGAATGTCGCGCTTTGTACAAAAACATGCAGCTTCCAATTCGAAAGCCCCTCAAGAATGGCTTTGGGAGACAAACCCAAACCGTGTAAGAAAAACACCAAAGCGATGCCGAGAACAGTCACCGTATCGAGATGAAGTACCCCACCCGATTTGCCCCAATCCGGCGTAAAAAAAGCAACGACCATAGCCACCACCATCCCTACAAGAAACCATTCCTTTTTCAGTTTTTCTATCATGTTGACACGCACTTTCTGTAGATTCCATTTCAGCCAATAACAAGGCTCCAATGCTATTTATCCTATCGACTCTAATTTTAATTAACCACCATAAACGCAAATTAAGCTCGTCTTTATCTTGGGGGTTAACGTTGTTATTCGAGTTTGTTACGCACGCTTCGCTCTGGATTGAACAGATGTATGGAATGATGATGAAATATTAGAAAACAGCGGTTTATCGAGAAGGTAAGACCCTTTCAGTGATCGGGGCACAGAGGTAAGCCGTAAGGATATGAAAGAAAGACGTAGGCAATCTAAACACCAAAGATCAGCCTATTCTCAAAGATGACGCAGCGGGAGTAACACATGGACAACAGAATCACCATTATTGAATTTCTCAGAGTATTTGAGTTTATTCGCTCTTCCGGTGAGCAACGGGACAACAAATATCTAGTTGGCGAAATGACGGCTTGGCATGATTACGACGGTTACACCTGTTGGCTAAGCTATAAAGACGTCACGGTGACGCTGATGTTTCACGGTTCGCTAAAAATTGAGTACGACAACGCTTCAAATTACTCTGAATTTATTGAGCATTGTATGGGTATGCTTGCCACTGAACCTTCTCCATAAAACGCGAACAGACTAACGGGTAACGGAGACAATCATGAACGAAACGGCTTCATTACTTAAGCGAAGACACCCTTTTTGGCTAGTACTCAGCCTCTCCTTTTTATGGTCTCAAGTATCTGTAGCAGGCATAGGTATGATTGATTTTATACAACCGAACGAACACAAGAATTGGACAGCGACCAACGACGATGTAATGGGTGGCATCTCAACGGGCGGGCTCATTTATCTTGATGATATGAGTCGATTTAGGGGCGAGCTATCGTTAGAAAACAATGGTGGTTTCAGTTCTGTAAAGCGCTCCATTGAATCACCTGCCCATGAAATAGATAGTGCAGAGCTATTATTCTTTGGTGATGGTCGCACCTACCAACTGAGGTTTACAACATTGAAGGACGGCAATCGAGTTCAATACAAACACGATTTTGATACCTTTAAGGGACAGCAACTTAACAAGGTGTTCCACTTCAATGATTTTCAAGCGGTATTCAGAGGTAGGCTACTGAGCGATGCACCGGAACTTAAGGCACGAGACATCAAACAAATCGGCTTTTTGATTGCAGACAAACAGCCATCGCCTTTTGAGCTAGACCTAATACAGCTTCACTTCAAAACATCGCAACCTATCACATCACCAGAAGCTGACTAAACTGACTAAACTGACTAAACTGAAAACAAACAAAAGCCCCTGATACCTTTTGACTAGCAATCAGATATCAGGGGCTTCTTCTATTTAAACCGTCAACAATTCAAAACAACGGCGGATTAAAACATCAGCAATTAGTATTTGATGGCTGTTTTACCAATCGAGGCACTGCTTTCAATACGTTGGTGTGCATCTTTGATTGTATCCACACTAAAGCCATTTAGGGTCTTGGTTAGCGTCGCTTTAATACGGCCCGCATCAATCAGGTTCGCAGCTTGGAATAAGATGTCTTGCTGCTTCTGGATATCTTCAGTGTTAAACAGTGAACGTGTAAACATCAGTTCCCAAACAAAGCCTGCTGATTTTCCTTGCAGCGCTGATAAGTCAATGCCACCGTCAAACTCTACGATCGAACTGATCATGCCTTGCGGTGCAATCAGCTCAACCATCGCATCCCAGTGCCCTTTTGTGTCTGCAACATTGAATATGTAGTCGACATGTTGAATGCCTTGCTCTCGCACTGACTCGACAAGGTTACGGTGGTTCACCACATAATCCGCCCCCATATCCCTTACCCATTGTTCCGTTTCAGGTCTTGAAGCTGTTGCGATAACATTTAGGTTGGTCAGTTGCTTAGCCAGTTGAATCGTAATTGAACCAACGCCGCCCGCTCCACCAATGATCAGGATAGACTTTTTCTCTTCAGGACGAACACGCAAGCGGTCAAACAACGCTTCCCATGCTGTAAGCGTTGCTAGTGGCATAACGGCTGCAGCTTCATCAGAAAGGCTCTTCGGCGCTTTAGCGGTAATACGGTAGTCCACAGCTTGGTATTCTGCGTTAGCCCCCATGCGTGTTACGTCACCCGCATAGTACACACGGTCACCGACTTCGAAGCCTTCAACGTCAGCACCTTTACCAACAACTTCACCGACTGCGTCATAGCCCAGCACTTTTGGCTGCTCAAGAGTTTTGTCTTTGGCATTACGAATACGAATTTTAGCGTCAGCAGGATTGATAGAAGTCGCGCTCACTTTTACCAGCAAGTCATTATTTTTTAGTTCTGGCAGACTCGTTTCAAACTCAAATAAACTGTCTTGCTCTGTAATCGCAAGTGATTGAGTAAATCCGATAGCTTTCATTTTTGATGGTACTGACATTGTGCTTTCTCCTTGAATTAGACGAGTTAATCTTAGTCAATTCTCACTCTAGATAAACCGCCTAATATTTGAATAATTCTCAAATAATTTTTGATAGTGGTATTGCCGTTATCTGAGTAACGCAGACGTCTCACTGCATTGCCAACGGCTTAAAGGCTAAATCAGGCCTTTCTCAATCAACCAATCATGTGTGACTTGATCTTGTGGTTTACCTTCACGGCAAACTTTGTAATCCAGCTCTGCGATGATGTCGTTCGAGAAGCATAGGGAATCCAACTTCTGAATCTGTTGTTCGCTGAACAGATGCTTCTTGTCGTCTCTTAAAAGAAGCACTGCTCTGTCCACTATTCCGAGTAGGCCTTTTGGCTCTTTGAGCTCACGAATATCGTAACGATAGTGCAAAAACTGAGGTTTCCACAGTGGCACTACCACCCACTCTTTGTTTGCGACTGCACTTTCAAAGGCACTGAAACAATCGTCTTCACTGCCAGGAAAGAACTCGTAGCCGGCATCGCTCAGGCCATAATCTTTCATCATCTGGATAGAGAAGCGTGTGATACCAGCGCCGGGGTTGATGCCTTGAATGGTCGAGTTCATTTTCTCGATCACTTCAGCTTTTAATAAATCAGAGACTTCAGAAACCGCCTCTTCAGGCACATAGTCTGGTACGCCCCACAAAGCATAAGGTTCATAATGAAGCCCAAGCTCGATAAGTGGCTCAACTTCTTCAACGCCCGCTTTGTAGATACCGTGACTTGATGGCAACCACGCAGAAGAAAGCATATCCACTTGGCCTGCTTTCAGCTTTTCAAAGTTCTCCTGATGTGGAGAGAAAATACGCTCTACCTCAAAACCCATGGATTTCAATACATTGGCAACCAATGATGCGGTCGTACGGTGGAACGACAAATCCGTTACACCCATTGTGATTTTCTTAGTCATCTTATCCCCCTAGATCGTAGGTTTCGTCCATACGATGTGTACTGCGCTACGTTGTCGATATGGGGAAATGATAGTGAGAAAATTACTAATGAAAAACAGCCTCATATTTGAATTATTATCAAATTATTTTTGACAATAAAGTATTTGAAGCTAACTTAGAAGCGATAAGTAGAGATAACCCATTTGCAGATTGTGATGGGGAAATATCCCAACGCCATGTTTAGAACATAATTCAATACAGGTAGATAACATGCTTCTTGAAGATTTACAGGTCATTTTGAAAGTGGCGGAGTTTCGCAGTATCACCGCTGCAGCCACCAACCTTGATATGCGCACTGCCACAGCAAGTGCAGCGGTAAAACGTGTTGAAGCGGCACTAGGTGCGGAGTTATTTGTAAGAACCACGCGCCACCTAAGGCTCTCTTCAGCTGGCGAGCGTTATTTACCGGAATGCGAACAAGCCTTAAAGATGTTGGAGCAAGCGAAGCTCAACATGCGCGAAGAGCTTGGTATTCTTGACGGTGAAATTCGCATAGCGCTTTCATCAGATCTAGGACGCAACCTAATCACACCTTGGTTAGATGAGTTCTTGCTTGAATACCCAAAGGCGACGCTTCGCACTAGCATCAGCGATAGCAATATCGACTTCTACCGAGATTCCGTCGATATGGCGCTGCGTTACGGCTCTCCGACCGATGCGAACATGTATGGTTTCAAGATATGCGATGTGCCGAGGATATTGTGTGCGGCTCCTGAATACTTGGCTGAAATGGGCACACCAAAACACCCGAGTGACTTAGCTCAGCACAATGGTTTGCTTTACCAACTCCATGACATGTTGCAAGACGAGTGGGTGTTTAACGATGGTACTCAAGATCATAAAGTGAAACTAAAAGGAAATCGCGCTTCGAACGACGCAGACCTTGTAAGACGTTGGTGTATCGCAGGTAAAGGGGTGGCAATAAAATCTTGTCTAGACATGTCTCCTCACCTGCTTTCAGGCGAAGTGGTTAAAGTTATGCCTGAATTTAAGCCGACACCTACCGAGCTGTGGTTAGTGTGTCCAAGTCGTCAATCCATCACCCCTACTGTGCGTCTACTGAGAGATTTATTCAGAGAGAAAACCGCTGAGATCCTTTCGCAACTGAGCAAACAAGGCATTACAGAAGGCACAACATCTTAAGGTTTAATGTCGCTTATATAAGAAGCAGAGAGACAAAAAAGGCGTTAGCGAACTTCAATTCGCTAACGCCTTTCATCATTAGAACATCATAGCTGCATGATGAACCTTAATAAGAGTACTTAGTTTAATACTCTTAATACAAGAGCTTAGTTTGACTCGTCTTCAACATCGCAGTCTGCGCAGCACTGAAGAGCAATCTCATGTTCGAAGGTGATGGTGTCTTTACCTTCTTCAAGTAGCTCTGCGATTTCGTCTGCCACTTCTTTTTCATCATCCGCTTCGATTCCGCTTTCTAATTCTTCTTCTGAATAACCAAAGAAGTTAAGCAGTAAATACTCACGCGCTTCATCTTTAGTACAAACCACGTCTGCTGAAAGATCAGGAGTAACCTCGCCTTGTGCAAGTGTCGCTGTCACTTGTGCGATAGCATCGTCTTTCATCGCAGGCGTTAACCAACCAAGATCAGTACTTACTGTCGTTTTTTTACAGTCGAAGCAAGGCAGTTGGTGAAAGTAGTATTGAAAGGTAGTCATAGGTAAATTCTTCTTTAAATGTTGTATAGCGAGATTATGCGCGTTTTGTAGCAAAATACTATCTCAATCACAACCTGAAACCGCTTCATGCTGAGTATTTTTACCAGCGCCGCGCAAGCTGATGTGATCATTCGATAAAAGCGCTGTTTTACCTATGCTTACTCAGATTTACGCTTGTTTACATTTGTACGGGTAATATATGCCTCATCAAATAATAAGCGTGGTACCTCACAATTGCTTTGGCTCTTGCTTAGTTTCGTCGTTCCAGCTATCAGCTATGAGTTCACGGCTTACTTAACTACTTAGCTACTTAGCTACTTAGCTCGGATTTGTTTGAAATAGCTTTGTTTTCAATTAATTTACTTGCACTTCGCTTATTTTGAACCACGCTTATTTAAATCAGCCCTTCTCGGATACCCAATCAATGCTCATCACAAAATATCAAGCCCTTGCCCTTTCATCGGTTGCTTTGCTCGCTACAGGCTGCTCCCCATCATCAGATACGCCTTCGGTCAGCAACATCAGTGATTACCAAGGCTCAGCGAGTATTACTCAGGGTGTGGCGACCACCGTTGAATCGAATCTCTTTGAGTGTGCAAACGGACGTAGCCGAGTGGCGGGCGTCGGGGAAATTACGGACTCCGAAGGAAAGGTTTGGACGGTTCCAGCCAAGAACAACTTTGCGACAGGGCCAAAAGCCTTTGATCTTTATGAAGAGTGCTCAAACACCACGCCAAGTAGCCTAGCCGAAGTCGATCAAAGCTCTGTACCGGTAGCTGTTGTGGATCAAGACGGTGAGGAAATAACAGGTTATATTTTTGCCGATAACTATTTCGAACTTTATATCAACGGCAAGTTAATCGCGGTAGACACCGTTCCTTTCACACCGTTTAACTCAAACATCGTCAAATTTAAGGTGAAGAAGCCTTACACGATTGCGGTGAAAGTGATTGATTGGGAAGAAAACCTAGGTCTTGGCAGTGAAGATAACCGCGGAAAGGCATACCACGCTGGTGATGGTGGCTTTATCGCGAGCTTCAGTGACGGAACCGTGACAGGACCAGAATGGCAAGCACATACCTTTTATACATCACCGATTTATGATCTGACTTGTTTGAGTGAAGTGGATGGGAAGCGTCTTTCTGAAAGCTGCACCACGGAAGGAACTGACCACGGTCAAGATGCCTACGCCGCTCATTGGGAAACACCAACCAACTGGATGAACCAAGAGTTCGATTCGACATCTTGGCCTCAAGCATCGGTATACTCAGAAGACGATATTGGCGTGAACAATAAAAAAGCGTACATGAACTTTATCGAAAAATTCAGTGGTGCTGGCGCAAGCTTTATCTGGTCGACAAATGTCGTTCTCGATAATGAAGTGCTACTGAGATACGAAGTTAAGTAGCTTTATTCCTTTGTAAGCAAGCCCAGTCACAAGTATGACTGGGCTTACTACTCAAACAACTTGCTGGTGTTTCTAATTCACAGCGAACCTGATCATAATCTTGAGTCGTTTCATTACGACGAAGTTTGCGAAGTCTTGCTTGCTCCACGTGACTTAGCTTTGTAATTGTGTAACCAGCAACAAAACAACCCGATACACAAACCCCAAAATGCACTGCCGATTCCCAGTAAATTAGTACCAGAAGCAGTGAATAAGAAAGTAAGCAATGCGGGTTCTCGGTAATGACTGTCTGCCATTGATACCGCAAGGCAATTCATCAAGGTCGGCATCACCGCTAAGCCAGCAACCGCAATGACAATCTCGGAGGGCACGGCGCTAAACAGCGACACAAATGACATCCCCATCACGCCAGCTAACAAGTAAAACCCGCCCATACAGATCCCCGCCATGTAACGTGTCTTTGGATTGCCATCCGCATTCGGGCCCATGCAAATAGCGCCCGTAATCGCTGCAAGGTTATACGCAAAACCGCCAAATGGTGCGAAGATCAAACCTGTCACCCCAGTGGTAGTAATGATCTTCGATGAATCGACTTGGTATCCGTTCGCTTTTAGAACCGCAAATCCCGGTAAGTTCTGTGAAGCCATCGTCACTATAAACAATGGGATACCGACACTGAACAACGAAAAGAACTCAAAATCGGGCGTAATGAACACCGGGGTCGTTAATCCCATAGTTACCTGACTAACATCGAGTTTGCCAAAACCCACACACATGACCAGTGCGATGATGAAAATGCTTGGGATCAGTAAATTTCCTAACCGCGCTTTCGCCAGAATAAATACAGCGAGCATGACCGCTACGACTTGTGCCTCTTCCATTAGCGACGTGAACAAACCCAAACCGAATTGCAATAGAATCCCCGCGAGCATCGCAGAGGCAATCGATGTTGGGATCTGTTTTAGGACTTTCTCAAATATCCCCGCTAATCCAACTAACGTGATCAACATCGAACTGAACAAAAACACGGCTACAGCCTGATTCATTGTCAGCCCTTCAAGCGATGTGATTAACAACGCCGCTCCAGGCGTCGACCACGCTGTAACCACAGGCTTCTTGTAATGAAACGAGAGCAGTATTGTGGTTACGCCCATGCCAATTCCCAACGCCCAAAACCATGACGCCACTTGTTCTTCGGTTGCTCCAGCACTCATTGCCGCTTGGAAAATAATCGCCGCAGCGCTCGCATAACCAATGAAAACAGCGATAAAGCCGGTACTGACGTGAGAAAATTTTAGCTTAGTCATGTTAATCTCTTCTTGCGTGCGTTATAACGTCCATAGACCAAACCTAGCACTGTGCGCTATAACGCACAACTTATTTGTAACAACTTTTAGAGAAAATATGCAAACAGAAATTAAAGTTGGTGTTAATTTGAAACGCCTTCGCCAACAAAAAGGCTGGAGCTTAGACAAAACAGCGAAAGCAACAGGCGTGAGCAAAGCAATGCTAGGACAAATTGAACGTGGAGAATCCAGCCCGACAGTCGCTAAGCTCTGGCAAATAGCTTCTGGGTTCGAGGTGTCACTTTCAAGCTTTATCACTGCTAGCCCAAACAGTGAACTGACGAGTTTATTCAGAGACGCAAACGAACTAAGACATGAGGAATACAACATTGGCTTTTTCGTCAGTTTGTTGTTTCCTTTTGAGGAAGCACTAGGATTTGAAATATTCGAACTCACCCTAGCACCCGATTACCAGCATGAATCCGCCCCACATAACGCAGGCGTCACTGAGCACATCTTATGCATTTCAGGAGAGATGGCCGTGATGTTTGATGATGAGTGGCATACGTTACGCGCAGGACAAGCTGTTCGCTTTAATGCTAACCAGACCCATGCCTACAAAAATATCGGTGAAGGAAACGCCGTATTTCATAATGTGATTCACTACCCTAATAACAAGCAATAGTGCCGGTTCTGGCGCTAACAGATGTTTAGCTCTAACCGGATGCTTAACGCTAACGGATATTCAGCGCTAACGAAAGAGCTGGCAGACCACTGGCCAGTATTCACTTAGAACGACTATACGTTGACGACCATGCTGCCATCTTCTGCTTGATAACGCGCCCATAGTTGAGAAAGGTTTTCTTTATTAAGCTGTATCTCTTTTTCTTTCAGAAACGCTTCGTTGTGCAGCTTCGAATACGAGCGCTCAGCAAGGTCACAGCTGAATGTAACGATGGTTTTCCCTTTCCCCATTCTAGCCGCAGCGTATAGCGCGCCTGCTACGTTTAACGACGAACTGCTTCCTAGAAGAATACCGTCATGTTCCGCAACAAGGCGGGATATCGTCACCAAATCCTGATCGGGAAGCGTGATTGCACGATTGATTTTTGCCTGCCTGAAATTTTCAACCGTTCGCATGATCCCTATGCCTTCCGTGAACGAACTTCCCGTTGATTGATAGTGTCCATTACGTAGAAACGAATAAATGCCTGACCCATTTGGGTCAACTAACCAAGTTTCGAGATTGGGTTGCTGCTCAGATAGATAGTGTGAGTTTCCGGCAATGGTTCCACCCGTCCCCACCACTGAAACTAGAGCATCAATATTCCCCTGTGTTTGCTGCCAGATCTCAGGTCCAGTATTTAAATAGTGCGCTCGATAATTACTGAGATTTTCAAACTGATCTGCCCACCAATAATTTTCATTTTCGACACCGATCCGCTTGGCCGTGTGGTAAAAGTGTTCAGGATTTGCAAAAGGACAAGGGTCGACCAATAACAGTTCAGCATTATAAAGCGAGATCATGCGCTCTTTCTCTTGTGCCTGCCCTTTTGGCATCACCACTAACATTTTGTAACCAAGGGATTTAGCGACTAGAGCAAGGCCGATCCCCGTATTTCCTGCGGTACCTTCAACGATTGTCATTCCCGGCTTAAGCTTACCGGCTTCTACTGCATCCATAACCAACTGAAGGGCCGCTCTATCTTTAATCGAACCACCCGGGTTCTGGTGTTCGCACTTAATAAGAATCTCACAACCTGATATCTCTGAAAGACTGTTGATTCTAACAAGATCGGTATCGCCAATCAGTTCACTGAGATTGTTTGCAATATGGGCGGATGACATCGCGACTCCATTTATTTGTTGAGGATAAGTTTGTTCATCGATTGGGTTGTCGATGATCATAAGCGTAGCTCTGGGGTCTGCTTAGTCAAGAAGTGCCGGAATTGAAAAGACTCTCATTTTCCAAATAGCAATTATAATTTGGGGTGACCGATTAGATTGAGGGCAAAAAAATGTTTCTAAAAGAGAAAAAACCGGTGACCTCGTTGATGTAACTGAAATGACCAAATTAACCAACTTATTTCAAGACAGTATCGAAGGTCGGTTTCAAGCAGGCGAAGAACAGCAAGACCCTGAGATGTTTAAAAAGTCCGAACTGATGTTTATGTCAGGGGAAGAGTTACCTCGATGCTGGACAGATCCAAACTACCGCTCAGGGACTAAATAACCTTAGCGCTTCCAGATCACCCGATGAGTCGCAATTTAAGCTCTGTTCTAAAACTGTTTCACGATCGCCTTGTAGGCTATCCCCCTGTTAAAACATTCAGACGCATCTTTACTAGACACAAAAAGCGAGCCACTTGGGCTCGCTTTTGATTGTCTTTTTCTTGCTTAGACTTCAGTTCAGATTACAGAAGTTCTACCGACTGTTGAGCAATCACGAATTCTTCGTTGGTTGGCAAGCTATTATAATCGCACCTATTAACACGGGTTTGGACAATTCTGAGTGGCGTTGTTGATCAAATCAG
>NZ_JBFRSC010000002.1:0-2827 GCF_041473335.1 Vibrio sp. 10N.222.55.C7 | reverse complement strand
CAAAGTGCGATCCCGCCCTGCAATAGCTATGGGTTTAGGCCAAATCGCAGTACGGCTGACGCCGTCAGTCAGTGTTTCAAATGTTTGGCTCTAAAGCGATCAGCGAAATGGATTCTTGAGGGAGATATTAAGGCTTGCTTCGACAAAATCGGGCATCAATGGCTTATCGACAATATCACGGTTGATAAACGTATGTTAGAGCAATGGTTAAAGTCTGGCTATGTGGATAAGGGTCTGTTCTATGATACCGATGAGGGCACACCTCAAGGTGGGATAATATCTCCAACCTTGATGCTAATGACTCTCGTGGGAATAGAGCAACGAATAAAATCTACAGCTCTGAAAATGGGTGCTAGGGCCAACTTTATTGGTTATGCGGATGATTTCGTGGTCACCTGCTCTTCAAAGGAAGTGCTAGTGAACGATATCAAACCGTTGATTGCTGACTTTCTGGCAGAAAGAGGGTTAACCCTCTCCGAAGAGAAAACGAAGGTCACTCATATTGATGATGGCTTTGACTTTCTGGGTTTCAATCACAGGAAGTACAAAGGGAAATTGCTCATTAAACCGAGCAAATCTAACACGCTGTTATTTCTCAGAAATCTACGTGAACTTATTAAAAAGCACGCAACCATCCCTGTTAACGATCTTATCAAGTTGATAAATCCGAAACTTAGAGGGTGGGCGAATTACTATCGCCACTGTGTTGCTAAACAAGTATTCGGGTATGTCGGCCACAAACTATTCCAAGCGTTATGGCACTGGGCAGTTAGACGTCATCCAACCAAGTCCAAAGACTGGGTTGTTCATAAGTATTTTCTCAATCGTAAAGGCCAGTGGCAATTTCACGGTTGGCAGAAAATCATGGACATGGACTGTCACTTCAATCTGTTCCAAATAGCTAAAGTGCCCATCGAGCGACACGTAAAAATCAGGAATGCAGCGACCCCTTTTGACCCTCAATACCAAGAATATTTGGTGAAGAGAAAATCTAAAAGGCTAGCTCGTAACTCTTGGAAAGAGCCTGTCCCGACTGCGTTATAAGTTGCTGGGTATCAATGATGCCTTAGTGGAGGCTTGAGCCGTATGCAGTGAAAGTTGCACGTACGGTTCTTAGAGGGGCGGCACTTGGTAACAAGTGTCGTCTACTCGACAGTTCCGTGCTGAAAGGGTAGATCATCTTATGTGATCACCGCTAGCGCGCTTGTGCTCCAAAGCCTAGCTAGGGCAGCAGCTCTACATGCATTGATGTCTACTTCTTTTCCTTACCCTCTCCTGTTTAATTAAAGTAGAACAAAAGCCAGATCTGTGACAAAAAATAGACACACTGACACACCCATTAACACTATAACCTATGAAAATAACTATATGATATGTTAGGGTTTACGGCCATTTACATCACACCTTCTATTTATGAAAAAACTACTTATTGCTGCAACTATTACTGCAGCCAGTTTTGCGTCTTACGCAAATGCTAACGGATGTGTCGGCTCTTACGTGGGACCTTTAGTGATTGACGCAGAGCGAGGCCATTCTGGTATGGTCGAAACCACGGTAAGGACAAGGGGTCAGGTCACGGTTGTTCTTGTGGGCAATGACAAAGTTGTTGATTGGCACCTTGAAAGCTCCTCATCGAATATGCGAGCCGAGTTGTCTCAAGATGGTAAGTCACTCATCATGGCGCTAGGCAGCTTTACTACCGGCTTTACCGCCAGCATTCAGACACAATTGGGAAGGCTTCATATGGTGAACGTGTATACCGATGATAAGACTGAAGGCATCCCGTATGGCTCAAAAATTCTGTTTGAGAATTGATAATGAGACATTGGACCGCCCCTTTTTTTCTCAGTCTTGCTATGTTATTGGGCTGCTCTGACGATGATAAAGAGCAACCTGTCGACACGCCATGGTCACCGAGCCAGCAAGAGATTCAAGAGATCATCGAGTTTCGCAATGGGGTATCGACAGCCGATTACACCCTGAACAAAGCCACTGTCCGTTGGCGTACCGATGAGCTAATTCCACTGTACTTCGTGTCTGAAAGTGAAACCGCACCACCAGAGGCTATCATCGAGGCGATAGAGCTGGTGCACGGTGCGATTGGGTATCCGGTTATCGACGAAGCAAAATCGTTTTACCATCCTCTATACGAGTATAAAGACGAGGTTCTCAACATCAGCAACGGTCAGTTTAACGACGCTGCTTTTTATCAGCTCCATGAGATTGACCGCGGGATCATCATTGGTCACAACACGCATTTTTCCATGCTGAGTAAGGGGACCAACAGTTACTGTATAAGTACTGCTAACGCGCCGTTTTCGACGCAATTGCTGACTCACTTTGATCCAGACACTCACTACTATCATGAGCAACAGAAGATTTGGTTTAACTATAGCCATCCTCGCTGTGAGACCAGCAGTCTTACTAAAGAAGCGATCGCTACCGAGTTGGTACGCGCTTTAGGTTTACAAAGGGAATTTTTGGTAGGGCAATGGTGGTCAGACACGTTTTCGAAAGACGCTCAAACACTCATTCGCACACTCTACAGCCATTCTTCAGGTACACCGTTTAATAAACTCAATTGATTGAAATTAATAGTAATGTTCGGTAAAGCCCACACTATTTCACAACGTGATGAGCTAATCGTTCTGATTTATCGCCACTTTTGCACAATCGTCTAAGATGACGACAGTATCTGCCGCCGTCCTAGGTTATATGCTCCAGTTATACTGGACATTCGCGTAAACGACTTTTTTATTCGTTTAATAATTCATGCTTTGCTAAATTAGCGAAGATGTAACTCGGAGTTGTCCGTGCGACCTGAAGT
>NZ_JBFRSC010000001.1:0-31871 GCF_041473335.1 Vibrio sp. 10N.222.55.C7 | reverse complement strand
AGTTGGAAGGAAATGGACAAAAGTTTGCAGTGATTATCCTAAATTAGCTTTTCACGAATTACCTGAAGTATTGCAAAACCTCTAATCTGCGGGCCAAAATCAATCATCCACTACACTTCAAGCACTCTGGTACGAGGCTATAGAGCATGGCTTACAGCGAGATTGTATCGGCTCAAGTTCATTACAAGCTTTTAAAGATGTCGATAAACGGTTTGTCTATTGTACTGGTCTAATGAAGTTGGACGCCAGCGCTTAGGCGACATGATTTGTAATTCATGTTCTAAATACTGTTCTCGGGAATCAAATTCCGATCTTGGTTTATGTTGTTGTTCATAGGTGAGTTCATCCTCATTGGCTTGAGGCTTCTCTGTTTGTATATGTGCGGACTCTAAAGTAGTGCTCATTTTGATTCCTTTCGTTCACACTCTGAGGTGTGTTATTCCAACAAACGTTGTTGACTCACGGCATGAAGTGTAAACAATGCGTCAACTTATAATTAAAAATTCATTAACATTTAGTTGTTAGTACCTTATACCAAACCAAAAAAAACAAATAGACTCAGTCGGTTAGACATTAGTCGTAGAGTCGGACGACTAGTATTAGACCCTGTAGATAGTATGTGTCTGTTTATTGGTAGGCTCTTGATTTCAGGAATAACAAAGTCACTTTCAACAACAAATGGTTCGACTCTAAAGGCCCAGAAAAAAGTCCAACGACTTACGTTTGGCTGCATGCTTGGTTGCGTTCTGGTGTGATTTGATAGTGACTATCTGGTCCGGTTTTATGCTGGATATATTGGGTGATAGGCAGGGGTAGGGATTGTCTCTAGTAACTCAATTTCTCCTACGTTTGGCCCCTGATAGTGTTAGAATCTCCGCATCAGAACTATCGAGAAACTAGGTATTTATAAACAATGTTTATCCATCACGTAAACGGCATCGACTGGCTGGTGATTACAGCTTTTGAAGAACTAAAACCGATGTTTATCGAAGATGCTGGTCCCATCCCAGCTTACTTCTCTACCACCAGTGAATTGAGCCTGATTGATCAAGCCAAGCGTAGCTATGGATTTTTGCCTAAACTCCGCGGTGTGATCACCGATACCGGCACTTTTCAAAGTAGAGATATTGAAGAAGATTTGAACCCACAGCTTGCGTGTATCGTTGAAGGGCGTGGTCGGGTTTTTATCTATCACGGCGACTACGTGGCTTTTGTCGATGACGAGCAAACCTTCATTACCCGTATGGACTGAGAGTGATTCAGTGAGTTGAGATCGGCGAATTGGTAAATCGGCGAGTTAGCCCACCTAGAATTTAAAACTAAAGGATTAATATGATGGCAAAAACGATCTCATTGGTACTTGGCAGTGGTGGCGCAAGAGGCTTGGTTCACGTTGGAGTCATCCGCTGGTTAATTGAGCATGGCTATCAGATAAAATCCATTTCTGGCTGTTCAATTGGCGCACTTATCGGTGGTGTCTACGCTGCGGGCAAGTTGGATGAATTTGAAGAGTGGGTCACCAGTATCGATCAAGGTGATATGGCGATGTTGTTGGACTTTTCATGGCAGTCGAGTGGTATGTTCAAAGGGGACAAGATCATCGACACACTGCGTGGGCTGATCGGCGAGATTTCAATTGAAGATCTGCCTATCCCTTATACCGCAGTTGCTGCCAACGTCGCCGAAGAAAAAGAGGTTTGGCTGCAATCCGGTTCTCTGTTTGATGCCATTCGCGCCTCCATCTCTTTGCCACTGTTCTTCACTCCACATGTCATTAATGGTGAAGTGCTGATTGATGGCGGAGTGCTCAATCCCGTACCGATTGCGCCTACCTTTAGTGATAAGACAGACTTTACTCTGGCTGTGAACTTAGGTGGTGAACCCGAAATGCTTCAACAGGAAGTGATACCGGTTTCCCTACCAACAAAAGAGAGTAACCTGCATGAGAAGGTTGTTCACTTTATCGATAATCTCGGTAACAGTGTAAAAAGTAAAATGAGCTTCAATTTTGCTGCTTACGACATTGCCAACCAAGCGTTTGATGCGATGCAATCGACCATTGCTCGCCAGAAGCTGGCCGCTTATCCCGCCGATATTACGCTTGAGATCCCACGTAATGCTTGTGGCACCTTAGAGTTCGATCGCTCACAAGAGATGATAGACAGAGGTTACCATTTGGCACAGGCTAAACTGGGCAACCGACTTTAATGTATTTTCAGCTGAATGAGGGTATTTATGGAAACTGAACTCAAACTATCTGAACTCAAAGAATTGGTCACAACAAAAGATGTCATCGTGCTCACCAGCATAGAAGAGCCTGCTGTATCTTGGTTGATAGATTGCTATCAAGAGAATGCTGATATCCAAATTATCGAGAACGCACACCAACTAGATACTGAAGCGGTTTTAGCGCAATGTCGAAGCAGCCTGAGTGAAAGTAAAAAGGTAATACTTACCGCGCAGTTTCGTAGCCAACTGCCTATCATCAATATCGCTTCACTGTGTAACGAGAAGCGCAAGTCATTGACCAATATTGAGTTATTAGGCTGGGATGAAGACAAACGCGTTCCTCATTCTTACAGTAGTTTCTAGCTTATATTTGTTGCTAGGTAACTGCAGTTTTTAGGTAACCGACAGCGTCTCTATAACCAGAGCAGTTCAACACAAGGTTGATCAAAGCGGTTAAGTCAGTGTCCGGAATTTGTTGACCACTACAGGGTGGTTGTATCGAATCAGGAGTAGAAAAGTCTCTTGAGATTTTACTTGTCTAAATTGTGCTTAATTATTTGTTCCACCACACCATTCATCGTCCTTGAGCTAATCTCCGGTTTCAAATACAAGGAATGATACTCAACTCCTGTTCGGTCTATATAGGCTGCTTGTAAGCCAGCGGATAGCGCACCATGAGTGTCCCAATCATGAGTAGCGACAAGACGAAGGTTTTCGACAGGCTCTTTTAAAGTTTCGGCTGCAAAGTTATACACATCTGAATTGGGTTTGAAACTGCCTGTTTCTTCAACGGAAATGACGGTGTCGAAATAATCTTCTAAGCCTGAGTTCTTGATTTGAGAAGTGATGAGATCGAGGGATGAGTTGGAAAAAGCGACGGTTTTAAACCCGTTCTCGCGCAATTTGAGCAAAGACGCTTTGATATCTGTGTGCGGTGGTAGATTGGCAAAAGAAGTTAACAAGGCACCTTTGCTTTCCGCCGTTAAATCACACTTGTACCGTTGTGCAATAGCGTTGAGCGCTGCATTCGCTAATTCAGAAAAAGTAGATTTTACGTTTGTTGCGATGCAAACCGTTGAAGAGTGTAAAAGCTTTGAAAACCAAAGTGATAATGCATCCTCCTTTCCAAACACCGCTTTAAATTTAGGCTGTAATGACTCCAAATTTAAAACCGTTTCGTTTATATCAAAAAGTATCACTTCTTTTTTCATGCAAAGCCCCCAGATTTAATTGAATTTTATGCTTACATAATCTGCTCTGACGATATGGTTTTCAACCTCCATTCAAGTAACTAAAGCTTTGCTCTCTAATTTGAAAAGAAGCTGGAATGCGTCAACGACAACCCGCCAACTCAAATCTGGCGTTGCTTTATGAGTATCATGCAACGCCAAATCTGAAACGATTTAGCTTAATTTGCGGCTTCGATGGTGCCTTTGAAAGTGCTGTCTAAAAAGTCATTGATCTCTTGTGAGTGGTAAATTGAGATAATCTTTTTATACGTTTCATTATTTTTGTCTTCTTCTCGCGCCGCAACAACCATCACTGCTAAAGGTGCGTCTTTTTTCTCTAAGTAAATGCCTTGTTTCTTAGGGTCGAGTCCAGCCGACATTACATAGTTCATGGTGATTGCAGCAGCATCTACATCGTCAAGAGAGCGGGGTAGCTGCGCGGCATCCACTTCAACAAATCGAATGTTCTTCGGGTTGCTAACAATATCGTTTAAAGACGCGTTGAAACCAGCGTTGTCTTTTAATGAGATCAGCCCTGCATCTTCAAGCAGTAATAGTCCACGCCCGCCATTCGTTGGATCGTTTGGAATCGCGATTCGAGCGTTTTCGGGAATAGAATCAAGCGAAGTGTACTTGTTCGAGTAAACGCCCATACGCATCAAAATTGAACGTCCGATAGAAACTAACTGGCTATCGTGATTGGCATTAAAGTTATCGAGGAATGGCTGATGCTGGTAACTGTTCAGTTGGATACTTCCATCATCTAATGCTGCGTTAGGGGTGATATAGTCTGAGAACTCGACGAGTTCAATGTTTATCCCTTGCTTTGCTGCTTCTTTGGCAACAGCTTGTACAACTTGTGCATGTGGGCCAACTGTCGCCCCAATCTTGATGACAGCCTCGTCTTTTTTTCCACATCCTGTTACACCGAATACGAAAGCTAATGCCAACAGGGATGCTGTGATTTTTTTGTAGCTGTTCATGATAACTCCATTTAATAAATAAAAGACATGTAGACGTCTAGCTATCTATGTTATCTATTTGCGCGATCGGGTCAATAGGTTTGTTTGAAGCGAAGTTACATTGATGAGCGGTTAAGTCAGTGAATCAACGAGGCTTCTGTACGTGAGACTCGACCGACAATCCCCTTCTAACCCCCTTGGTTTACATCTCAAACCTATTGTTGGTAATGGGAAAAGGGAGGAACTGATTACCGACCAACAAAGGCCTCGCGAGTGCGAGGCCTTTTGGGTTTTGTAGGGAATAGGGCAGTCACTCGGAATCTAAAGAAAACGGGTTCAGTAAAGCTAACTATTAAGAAAGCTTTTGGTTAAAGAACTCAAGTGTACGTTTCCAAGCTAACTCTGCTTCTTCTTCAGCATAGCGGCCAGTTGAATCGTTATGGAAGCCATGGTTCACGCCGTCATAGATGTAAGCTGTGTAGTCTGCTTCGTTCTCTTTGAGTTCGGCTTCATAATCTGGCCAAGTCGCATTCACGCGTTTATCGATTCCCGCAAATTGGATGAGCAAGGGGCCTTTTACATTTTTTCTTAAATCTGGTGCGGCAGGAGTACCATAAAATGGAACGCCTGCATCGAGTTGCTCTGGCATGACAGCGGCCAACATATTCACGATATAGCCACCGAAGCAGAAACCGACTGCGCCTAGCTTACCGTTACTTTTTTCATGGGACTTCAAGAAGTTTGCCGCTGCGATAAAGTCTTCTTCGATTTTCTCTTTTGATAGCGACTTCTGCATCGTTCGACCTTCATCATCATTACCTGGATACCCGCCAAGCGAATAGAGTGCATCAGGTGCAAACGCAATAAACCCCGCCGCTGCGAGTCGTCTTGCCACATCCTTTATGTATGGATTGAGGCCTCTATTTTCATGAATGACCAATACAACAGGCGCATTGCCCTCTAACTCTTTGGGTACAACCAAGTAACCATAGCCTTCGCCGTGTCCTTTAGGTGAAGGAAACTTCTCGTAGGTTGCTTTGATGGAAGGGTCATTGAAAGAGACTTGCTCTGCCTGCGCATAATTAGGAATCAGTGCAGAAGTTAGCGTCGTCATGGTTAAGCCAAGTACAGCTAGCCCAGATAGACGAGCCATAAACTCTCTGCGATCAATCAGGCCGTGTGCATATTCGTCGTACCAATCAAATGCTTCTTGAGGGATAGATCGAGTCGGCGTTGATTGAGATTCGGTATTTGGATTCATAACTTTTCCTTGTTGTGAGTTGTTTGACCAATCAACTATAGTGGAAAATTTGATATAATTGAACGATCGCTCAATAATTTTTGAGCTATTTGTTATATCAAAGTACAAAAATTAGATGACAGTCCGATAAAACGATCACTTCGAATCGATTTCCATCGCTTTGGTTTGTTTTACGGAGCAATTCAATACAAGGTTGATTTGAGGGTTAAGTCAGTGAAGTCGGGTGTGATGATTGTTTGTTTTTAGGGAGGCTCTAAATCGAAGTTGGGCACATTAGAGCTAGGCTTATTTTCCGCAGACATGGACAAGTAAGTTTCAATGCAAAACGCTTGATTTTACTCTGGTATAATCTTTCCTTATAAGGGAAGCCATAGCGTTATTAGAACCGTTTTGATGAGAGATAAAAAATAGATGTTAAGACTTTTGCGTCAGATAGAAAAATGGAAACTTGCATCGTTTAGTTTACTCATGCTCATTGCCGCATTTTTTATCTACAACCAGATCGGTAATCGTATTTCCCGTGTCGATGAGGCAACATTTTTGATCGGGCAACTGAATACTGTCTTGGATGCAGCGGAGCAATATTCTCGTGATAATGGCTCTCTGCCTCCTATTGCTTCCGATACCGATACGAACTTCGGCTACTTAAACATCAATCACTTAATTGCAAATCCGGGCTTATCCACATGGAAAGGGCCGTACCTACCTTATGAAGATACATGGATAGGTGGCGATCAGTACATCGACCACCCAGATTACATAGCAACGCAATTACTGCTTAAGGAAAAGGATAGTCTTTGGATAAGAGGAAGCTCCGAGACAGGTTGCGAATCGTCATCATCCACTTGCTCTGTTGCAGCTTGTATCTGGTTGGTACCAACAAAAGTCGCACAAGAAATTAATAAGATTGTGGACGGCAGTTCGAGTATAGAAAGCTCAGATGCGACAGGAAAAATACGTTACGAAAAAGCTTTTGGTGGCGCTCTTATCTGTATGATTGGAGATGATTATCCAATGCCTTCAGCACAGACAAATTAAGTCGTTTCTAATTACCTCACTGGCAACTTGGTCTTAGTTTTTACCTGACCGAAGGCGAAGCTGGATTCAATAGAAGCAATATTAGGCAGGCGAGTTAGTTGTTTACGGATGAACTGCTCGTAGCTTTTTAGCGATTCACTGACTACATGCAATAGGTAGTCGTGATTGCCCGTCATCAGAAAACACTCTAACACCTCGTCAATCACTTCAATGTGCTGCTCAAAGTCTCGCATGTTCTCTTCTGTCGGCTTTTCAAGTTTCACCAACACAAACACATTGACTGGCAGGCCACACGCTTCTTGGTCGACACTGGCGTGGTAACCACGAATTATCCCTTGTTTCTCTAATGCTCGAACTCGGCGTAAGCAAGGAGAGGGCGACAGTGCTACTCGATCGGCCAACTCTTGATTAGACAGCCGAGCGTTGTTTTGCAGTTCAGCCAGTATTTTCTTGTCGATCTCGTCCATTGGCATAATCCATCAATATTGAATTTAGTTTGGCAATATTATTGCTCAAAGTGTATGTCTTACTTCGCAAATAGCAATTTTTAACATCTGCCCAAAACTAAAATTAAAGAAGGAACAACAAGCATGGAATGACTTAGGAATTATGAATACTTCAACTCAACTTAGCCCGCTGCGTAAAACCACCAAACACGAACAAGCAGAAGCTCTTGCCGTTGAGCAAGCAAAGCATTTTGGTATCGACCCAAATAGCGATTACGGCATCACGCTGATTGAACTGGCGACGACACTGTACCAAGCCAATACCAAGACACACGATCTTTGGGCATTGACGGTTGATGGACTTTCAGAGCTCGATAAAAGTGACCGAATCGCTTGGTTTAACGCCAAACGTTTTTTGTCATTCCAGATCGCTAAGATCCTCGATAATCTGCAAAACCCAATGCGCGCCACTTACCAGTCTATTGCCACCAATAATGGTAATTTTGCGTCTAAAGGTGCGTATCCAATTTTCGATAATGTCGCTGCTATATTTTCTGCAAGCCCTGTGATTACACGTACCGCGACCTATTTGTTTGCGTGTACAGAATGGATTGAAGATGCGTTTAACGGTAAAGAGCCGTTGCACGATATATATTCTCGACTGCTTAACCCTACATCGATTTCACTGGCTAACCATATGGTTGATATCGAGGCAGGCTCTAGAGCCAACGAATACCTCGCATGGAACTTTAATTCGGGTATGGCGGCCATTGATGGATTGTTGAGCCATTTACTTGGACATGAAGACATAGTCTTGGCTTCACGTAATATCTATGGCGGTTCTTACCAGTTGTTGGAAGATTGGTTTGGGAAACCGTCTAACCTAAATGTCGCGGTGGAGTGGGTGGATGGTTACTCCGGTGATGAGTTTGCGACGCGCCTTGATGAGGTTGCTCATAAATACGCAGATCGCATCGCTGCGGGTAAGAAAATCTACGTCTACCTAGAGTCACCGTGTAACCCGCATGGATACGTGTTGGATGTTGCTAGCATTAGTAAAGCTGGTCACTCTCGTGGTTGGGACGTAATTGTTGACTCGACAGTGGGGACTCCATTGCTGCATCCAGTACTAAAACGCGACGATGTGGCTGAAAGACCCGATTATGTGATTCACTCCTACACCAAAGAACTGGCGGGTTCTGGCACCACAACCGCTGGAGTTGTGATTGGCCGCAACGAGACCATGTTTATTCCAAAAGGAGAGGAGGTCACTTTCACCAAGCCCAACGGTGATGAGGCCAAAATCCTATGGAACGAAACGCTGTTTTGGAATGTGTACTACATTAAGGGTGCATTCCTAGATGCAGATAAAGCGTTTGAAGTGCTCAATGGTATGAAAACGTATGAGATGCGAGTGGTGCAAAAAACGATTAATACACTGACTCTCGCGAAGATCTTTGATGCTCACCCAGACATCAATGTGTCGTGTCCTGCTTTGCCAGATAGTGATAACTATGAACACTGCCAGAACAACATGTACTTGGGGCTACCAGCGGCGCTTTTCACTATCGATATGGAAGGCAATGGCGACCGTGCGCCAATCAATCGAGATGGCTTCAAACAGTTCTTCGACATGCTTGAGCCCGCTATCGGCATGCAAGTAAGTTTAGGGCAAACCAATACAGTGGCGCTGTGTCCAGCACTGACTACGCACTCAGAACTCAGTGATGAAGCGCTCAATGAAGCCGGTATCAAACCGACGACAATGCGTATCTCTATCGGCTTGGAAGATCCTCGAATGTTCATTGCTCATATTGTCGAGGCGGCTAAATTGTCGATTGACCGCAACCACGTAGATTTCTCATCCAGCTTCCCGAGTGGTGACAATATCGATGAAATCTATATGCAAACTTATATGGATGTACACCAGAAGTTTGTGAAAAGCTTGCCGAAGTTCAGTCAGCTGAGTCAGTAACTTAGGTCAGTTAACAAGATTAGTCAGTTAAAGGCCGTCAATAAAAAAGCACCCAGCTGACTCAATAGTCGGTAGGGTGCTTTCTCGATGATCATATTGGTTTACCAAGTCACTTACTATTTAGGCTGGTGGCCTGTCTTCTTCGCAAGTTCTTGCATAGCCTCGGCAAACGTAGTTGTTCCGCCTTTCGCTTTAACCTGAACCACCTTATATCCTTGGCTTTCCAGCGCTTGGCGCTCTTCTAAAACGGCTTTGTCATCTGGTTGACTGCCTTGCACAGGCTGATGAATGTAATACCCTTCTAATTGACCATCTTCGACCAGTTGGTGGTGTTTCAGTGCATTGATATCAAAATTCATAGTAAGTCTTTTCGCTTTAAATGGAGAGTCTCTGTGGCAAAGGCCGCGAGTCTTTATAATTTTATGGTTTGTACAATAGGCATTTTAACCATAAGAAGCTAGCGAAAATTAAGCAATCCAATGGAATGAAGTCGGGTGGTCTTACTTCTTCAATCTCTTATTGAACGCTGGGAAGGAAAGGGGAGGAACTGAATGCGAACGTTTCAATACACCCTTATCTGACCTTTTCGTTCAACCATTGAGCGAAATCGGTACAAATCATCAACCTTTCCAAATGTGGAATCCTCACTTCTTTTATTGGCTCTGTTTTCCACTTGTGAATGGTTATAACCTAGTTTTCGTAGAAAAGAGAATCGAATAAGCCGTGAGCGCGGCGCTTTATAACGAATGAAAACTAGGTACAAGCATGAACGAAAACTTTTATAGATACGCGATTTACACTGTTTTTTCAGCGGCAGCATTGTTCTCCGCTTTTTTAGTCACCTCAGATAATGTTTCCCCTTTTACCACTCAAGCGACTTTGTATCGTAACGTCGCGACCATTGCGCCAGAAGTGTCCGGCGTAATTACCGACGTCATGGTTAGTAATGGCGAGTTGGTTGAAAAAGGTCAACCATTATTTGCTATCGATGCCAGTAGCTACCAATTGAAAGTGGCACAAGCGCAAGCCGAACTGCATCAAGCGCGTGATTCTGACTCAGCGAAATGGCAGCAATTAGCAGCAGCGAAACAAACACAAAGCCAACGAGAATTCGAATATCACAACGCGAAACAGAAACTCGCACGTAACCAAAAACTGCGTAACAAAGGGCTTGCGACTGAACAAGATCTTGATGATGCAATCACCAATACACAAGTTGCGAGTAGTGCGGTTGAAGCTGCGAACGCGGAAGTGAAACGCATTGAGGTTGAGTTATCGACCCAAGACCGCACAGCGGCCATTGAATTAGCAGAAGCAAAACTTGCCAGTGCGGAACTGGATTTAGGCCACACTCAAGTCGTCGCGCAAACGGAAGGTGTCGTGACCAACTTACAATTGCAATCGGGCAGTTATATCACTCAAGGCACTTCATCATTGCTGCTGGTGGACGAAGCTCATGCGTGGATCAGTGCAGACTTCAATGAGAAAGGCATTGATAAGCTTACTAATGGCCGCGAAGTTTTGGTCTCTTTTGATGCGCTACCGGGCAAAGTCTTTACGGGTGAAGTGAGTAGCCAAGAGCGTGCGATTTACGACACCAATAATGCCAATGGCAAGCTGTCTAGCGTGACTAATGATACGCGTTGGATCCGTGAGCAACAGAAAGTACGTACCCGCATTACAGTTAACGAACTGGATCCTTCGATGATCTCAGGTTCACGAGCGAGTGTGATTGTTGAAAGCGGTAACCCAATAATGCACGTTATTGGCTCGGCTTGGATTCACTTGGTTTCAACATTTCGCTACATCTATTAGTAGGAGATGACTATGTGGACATTCGAAAACACTGCACAGGGTCAGTCTCAACGTAATGAAGCGCTGCGCGTCGCACTTACTGTGACGATTTGTATGGTGTTGGGAAAGCTACTAAACCTAGACTCTCCCGTTTATCTGGCGTTGTATCCAACCATCATCATGACCAAGAATAAAGATTACTCTTGGCTTGGTCTGATCCGTACCTTGGCACCCACTTTATTGGCAGCAAGTACAGCGTTGGTGGTGACTGAGGTATTTTCACAGCATCCGTTTGTGGTGTGGACCATCAGCCTGTTCTTCTTCGACTTTATGCGTCGTCGAGCCACTACGCCAGCGAAGAAAGGTAAAATGTTGATGCCAACCTTCAACTGGATTTTGATTGTGGTGTTTGCTCAGCATACCACCATGGATATGCCGATGCGTATTCATGAAATTTTGGTATCCATGTTGATTACCATGGTAGTAGCAAAAACCATGGTGGCTCTGTTCCCTGTTGAGCAAGGAAGCAAGCCTCCTGTATTTAAAGAACAGCCTGTCATATTTGAGAACAGAGCAATTTCACTCGCGTTGATTGGTCTTGGTTTGGCATTCTTGATGATTGTCGACATCATCTCTGCAACGTTCTGCATGGTGCCAGTGATTGCTGCTGCAACCCAAACCACACACAAAAGCTTTATCGACGTGGTTGACCGCCGTTTTCAAACTCAAGTAGGCGGCTGTGCAGTAGCCGCGGTGTTCACCTTGTTGATGGCAGGGCATCAGTCTACATTCGGTTACTACACCATAGTGTTGGGTTTATTTGCCTTTATGATCACCGCATCAATGGCCAAAGCGAAAGGTTCAGCCAGAGACGTTCATGCCGATGCGTTATTAGCGACCATGCTGCCGATTCAGTTGTACATGACCAGTAGTAATTTGGGGTTGGAAAGTACCTTCCTACGCGCTTGGGAGCTGACTGTGACTTTGTTTGTGCTGTGGGCTTTGTGTCATTTTGTTCGTAAGTCTAATGGTGAAGAGCCGGCACTCGTTCTCTAATAATCAAATCCGGCCAACCGATTATGGTCTGATTTGATTGCGCCTTTCATAAAATTAAAAAATGCTTTTACTTTGGCTGAATCTTCTAAATCTTTATGAGTCATCATCCATAGGTCTGTATTTTGGTGCATCACTTCCATAGATACTCTTTGCAGAGTTCCCTTACTGTTACCTAAAAAGCAGGGTAAGTAGGCTAACCCCATCTGATTTTCAGCCGCGATGATCAGGGGCTCAAAAGAGTCGGCTTTCATGACAATTTTGTCTTCCGAAATCAGTTCAGAAACCTGTAGCGAAGCACTGCCTCTATGCATCATTAACCAAGATGCAGACTTTAAGGGGTGCTTACTCTTAAGGCCATTTATATATTCTGGCGATCCGTAAACACCAAAGGCAATTTTACTTAACTTGGTCCCAACTAAATGGGCTGGCAACTCATTTGCCGGGCGAATCGCGATATCTGCATCTAGGTGTGAAATATCCAATTGACGAGATGTGAGGCTGAGTTCTAACTGAATTTTTGGATAAAGCCGATGAAAAGCAGCCAAATGAGTACCCAGAATGAGGCGAGATAACGCATCGGTCGTCGTTATTCTTAGCGTACCTTCTAGCTTCAATTCCTGTCCAAAAACCTTGTGCTCCAATTCTCTTACTGTGGATTCGATAGCGAGAGCTGACTCCAGAAGCTTTTGCCCTTCAACCGTTAGTTTGTATCCGGTAGGAAGTTTATGGAAAATTCGTAATTTGTGACGATACTCAAAGGTGTCAATACGACGTAAAACGGTGCTGTGGTTTACACCAAGTGCTCTTGCCGCGGCCGACAGGGATCCTTCATTCGCCACTGTTAGAACATATTGCAGGTCATCCCATCTTATGTTGTGCATTTGCGCATATCCAACGTGTTCAATTAGTGAGTTTACCAAAAATTTAGCACAGCTATAGTTATCTCAACAAGGCAACAAACAGAACTGAAGTTCAAAGCATGCACTGATGGCACTTTTAATCTCCCACGCATTGAGCTTCAAAATTGACAATCAGGAGAAAGAAAATGTTAAAGAAAAATCTACTTATCGGTCTAGCGAGTCTTCTGGCTTTCTTTCAATTCACTCCAGCCCTTGCAGATGAAACAAAAGCAGTCGATTCAGCAAAGACACTAGAAACGGCTCAAGCATTCTTATGGGCGGCAGGCTCAGGTGATATGGCAAAACTCGAGTCATTAATGGCCGATGATTTTGTCTGGCACAACGAAGGTGACGCCGACATCCCTTGGATCGGTAACTGGGAGTCAAAAGAAAAAGTGCTCAACACTTTCTTTCCTCTATTTGGCGCAGGTTTGAAAGTCACAAGCTGGTCAACAGACTATAGTTTTGTAAACGGCGACCGAGCAGTATTCATGGGCAGCATGAGTGCCATTGCGAATGAATCTGGTGTAGACACGGGTAAATTCAGCTGGGCGGTTCGAGTTCAGGTTGAAGATGGCAAAGTGAAGAGTTGGAACTGGTTTGAGGATAGCTACGCAGTATCTAAAGCTTATCACGCCAAACAGTAACCACAGTGACCAATTAGGTTGTAAAGGCTCGATATGCTGTAGACGTATATCGAGCTTAACTTGGTTTTGAATAGCGACGCGAAGAGCCTATTCAACAATCCGACAGTTAAAAGGACACCTGAGACAATCTAGTTCTGAGTTTCAGTGTACGAGCCAAATAACGTACTTTGGCACTATTAAGTTTGGAGAAACTATCTATGAGCAATAAGCTAGCGAATGCGACTAATCTGTATATGGAAGGTATCCGAGATGGTCATGCATTAGAGGCGGTAACGAAGTACACCGGTCAACGTTATACTCAACATAGCACTGGGGTTCGCAACGGTATTGATGGTTTTGTTGAGTTCTTCGAACCGTTCTTAAAACGCTGCCCTGTTAGAGACATAAAGATCATACGTTCAATCGTCGATGGCCAATTCGTGTTTGTTCAAGCATTCCAAGATATTAATAATGGCGAATATAAGTGGGTGACTACGGATCTATTCGATACCGATAATGACGATAAAATTATTGAACATTGGGATGTGATTTCTGCCTTCGAAGCTCAACCGACGGAAGGGGAAGGTCGACTGCAAGGGCCAATCAATCATACTGACTTAGATAAAACAGAGGAGAATAAGAACCTTATCCGTGATTTTTTATGTGATGTCATGGTACTAGGGCAGAAAGACAAGCTATCAAAGTATCTCCAGCACGAAGAGCTAGCCGTTTATCAAGCCTCAGATGTGAGCCCTTTAGATAGCTATATTGGTGGCTATGACCAAGTGTTCAAGATTGTCGGTCAAGGTAACTTCGTAGCAGCTTACAGCCGAGTTATTGATAATGGTCTCGAGGTTGCGCGTTTTGATCTATTCCGAGTTGAGGGAGGTCAAATTAAAGAGATATGGGTAAACCAAGAGCCCGTGCCACCAAAAGCAGAATGGGTAAATGGCGGGAAGTTCTAGAGTCGCTTTAAGGGAGTTACGCCAATAATGCTATCGCTAAAACAAACCGAAAAAGCGCATCCTTGCTAACCTTACTGGTTGTGTGTGTTTAACTTCTTGAATCTTAGCCAACATGTTTTGTGATGGAAGAATATTTACACTGTTTTACAACTCGCCTTAACGCTCAACAATGCAATCGCGCCCTTGAGATTTTGCGTCGTAGAGGGCGTTATCCGCTCTTTTAATTAATGAATTCCAGTCATCGTTTATGAGGGCTTGAGTCACTCCAATGCTGACAGTATACGTGCCAGAAGAGAGCTCTTGATTGGAGTTGTGTTTTGCGTGGTTTCTTATTCTTTCAGCTATCTGCATTGCTTGAACTTTATTCGCTCTAGGTAACATGACAACAAACTCTTCTCCACCATAGCGAAAACAGAAATCGCTTGTGCGGCATGTATCTTCAAGAATTTGACCAAAGTGCTTAATCACATCATCTCCCTTGTCATGACCATAGGTATCATTAATTTTTTTGAAGTGATCTAGGTCGGCAATCAGTACAGAAATGTCACTCTCTCGGCCTGGTTGAACAAGCTTGGGTATCAGTTCTGCTAGGCCTCTACGGTTATAAAGGCCGGTTTGTTCATCAGTGATCGATGAACGATAGGTCTGCTTCAACAAACGATCAGTTAAGATCCAAAACACTGAAAATGCGAGGCTAACAATTGTGATTGTCATGATAACGAAAGACAATTTATGAATATCTGATATCAGGTAATAGTTCGAATTCGTTCCTTTGGTATGAGCAAGTACGCCCCTAATTGCAATATAGAGAATGTTGATAAACAGGGTCAGATTCAACAGACACTTTGCTTCTCTGTTATCGTGCTTTTCCCCTGAATAGTTTGCACAGAGGGCTAAGATACATATCGTCACAACGAGAATACTTCGAGCCTCGAGCCTCGAGCCTCGATCCTAGAAGTTACAGAAGGCGCAATTAGGGCGCTATAAAGGAAGAAGCTAATGCCAAGGGAGCTAATGATGATTGATATTACGAGAAAAGATCGACTCGCTCCGCGTAACACGGTTATACCGACGAGTAACAAACCAAAAGCCGTTGCGTATGCACCATTGGAAAGAAAAACAATGGATTCTGAAGATTGAGTAACGCCGAACGAAAGCGGGGTAACACTGGCTCCTAACAGCAAAGCAGCATAAGCAATATAATTTACCCCTAACGTGGTGCCTGCGAGTATATATTTATGCGTTAACAACATAGCACTCGCAACCGTAGCTGCTAACAAAGAGGTATATATAGCTAAGGTGTGTACATCCATGAAATCACCAACAACGTAAAAATGAACTCTCTCAATTCAGTATTGCGCAATTTGTATTATGAATGTTTAGTAGTTAATCATTATTAAACTATATGCTGATGCAGATCGATTTTTGCTCAGGTGCATTTGTAAGCGTAGGGCAAGGTGCGAGTTATTCAGGAGCCTAACCTTAGCTTTGTTATACCTTTATTTTAAATTCTCTAAGCCCGATGTATCGACGCCTTTTAAGGTGTCTTTTGCTACTTCATCTAAATCCGTCGTTGTCGATTTTTGAGGATAACTAGCAGCGGCACCTTTACCGATCGCTGTTGCTTCTGCTTGTAGCTTTTTCCCCTCAGACTCACCCGCGATCCAGCCTTGCTTGTAGTCACTGTCTGGTTCAAAACGCTTTCCATCTTTTATGTAGTTTTCGAAGCTATTGCCGCTTTCTTGCATGCCGCTATGCCTACCGTCATGAAAACCTTGTATGTAAGAGGTGTTGTGACCACTCTCAATCAAAGCACTATCACTTGTTCCGCATCCGGACAAAAGAAAAACCAATAAGATTAAAAACAGTTTATTCATACTCAAAGCCTCGGAACTCAGTCGTCTAAATGATAAGAATAGACCAAGATCATCTCGCAAAGGCATAACAGCGCTCTAGGCGGGAAAGCTTGTTTGAGAATCATGATATTCAAAACTTGAGAGAGTAGAGTTACTACTGCCTTATTAGATCTAGAACGATAGCAAATCACTGGGTGGTAATTTGCTATCAATTACAGAGTGAATATCCGTTGTGCATATTGGTAAGTTCAAGAATTAAGACGAGGTGACTTATTGCTTATTTGAACGGTTAACGATAAAACTCAATATCACGACTGCAATACTAAAGCCCACAACACCAATCCAACCCGCACGTTCAAATACCTGAATTCCCACAAATGAACCAAACGCACCGCTGAGATAGTAGCCAAGCATATAGATTCCGTTGATACGACTTTGAGCTTGTGGGTCAATTGAGAATACGCGTACTTGGTTCGATACTTGAGCGCTAAATACCCCAAGGTCGATGAGAATGATACCGACGATCAATCCAGCCAATGTGTCAGCGAAAAGCCCCGATATAATAAAACCAGCAGTAATAATAACTAACGCCATACTGATCATGTTTCGAGAGCCAAACTTGCTCACCAGTGACCCTGAAACTTTTGCTCCAATGACTCCAGCAAGAGCAATAACACCAAACATTCCTGCCTGTTGTGCATTGTAGTTAAACGGAGATTCACTGACATGCAGAGCTAACGTCGCCCACAGCGCATTGAACGAAGCAAACCAAAGCGCGCCAGTTAAAGCGGAAGTACGCAGCGTCGCATGCTGCTTGATTAACGTGGCCATGCTCGCAACCAGTTTAAGGTAAGGTATTTTCGTTGTCGGCGTGTTCGTCGGTAAAAAGGCATACAGCAACACACCAAAGACCATCGCAATAATTGCTGACATCATAAATACCGCGCGCCACCCAAACTGCTCACCGATGAACCCACTGAGTGTACGCGAAAGCAAGATGCCCACAGTTAGGCCTGTCATTAATGTGCCAATGACTTTTCCTTTCGTTTCTGGAGTACTTAGTGACGCTGCAAATGGAATCAGCTGCTGAGTGATGTTGGCACTCAAACCAATCGCAAAACACGCAACAACCAGAGCCACTAAGCTAGATGCAGTAAACGCGACAAAAGATGACAACACCAACATGACAGACAAGATCGCTATTAGGCGTCTGCGGGGTAACGTGTCTCCTAAGGGCGATAAGAATAGCAATGCCACGGCATAACCAATCTGACCGGCAGCTGGCACTGCGCCTAGCTGTTCGCTTGTTAACCCTAGCTCTGCGCCGATCTTAGGTAAGATGGGTTGGTTATAATAAAGGTTTGCAGCAGTTGCCGAGACTGCGCTCGACATCAGTAATAAACGTCCTGTGCTCAACACTTCTGTAGTCAATTTTGACATGGTGACACCTTAACTTTGGTTCATCGTTTTAATGAATGATTTCGATGAGCTAAGTCTAAGGTTAGCGATTGAATAACAAAAATAACCATTTGATTTAAATTCTATACGAATCTGGTATAGATAACTTTCTAAGCCATGTTTTGTTGAATCGCCTCTATTTCACTCTGTACGACAGCAACAAAGACACTGGCTGTAGGGGATAGAGTATGCGAATGGTGTGTCATCACTAATGGCATTTGTACGTCCACAGATTCAAGATTAACAAATACACATCCCTCACTGCGTAAATCACGAATTGCATGCGGTGCGATAGATACACCTAAGCCAGAAGAGACTTGGGTTAACACGGTTTGCATGTTGTTGGGTTGTTTTTTTATATTTGGAGAGAATCCAGATAGGTCACATTGAGTAATGATGGAGTCAAATAATCCTACCGCTTGTTCACGTTCAAATAAGATGAAAGGGTCTTGCTGCAGTTGTTTCATTTGAATGGTGGAGTATTTAGCCAACTCGTGGGTGACGGGCAAAACAGCAACAAGCTTATCTGTATAAATCGTCACCGAGGTGTAATCATCAACAAGCAGGTTCGGCAGTGGGCGAGAGAAGCTAATATCGATCTCTCTTTTGTCCAGAGCTTCGATCTGTTCAGAAGCCGTCATCTCAACAAGATCAACATCAATATTGGGGTTTTCAGCAATATACTGTCGAACTAAACGAGGCAGAAAGCTTAGAGTTGCGCCTCCAAGATAACCAATAGTTAAAGTACCAATACAACCAGAAGAAGCTCGAATCGCGGACTGTTTGGCTTGTTCCGTTTGTTCGATGAGTCTAATCGCATCTTTAAGTAAGTGCTGCCCTGCGGCGCTAATGACGACTTCTCGAGATGTACGAAAAAATAGGCTCACTCCAAGTTCATGTTCAAGGCTTGTGATATGGCGGCTAATGGCAGGTTGAACGGTATTCAACTCTTTTGCGGCTTTTGAAAAACTGCAATGCGTCGCGACAGCTACAAAGCTTTTTAGTACTTTGATTTCCATATAGCCTCAATATAAACCTAGGTGATAAAAAAGCGCTAACTTGCGCCTATATTGCTTTTATTATCAATCACAAAGACCTTGCTAGCAAACCTTAGGGTAATAACGTTTGCAAGGCTCTGGTCACTTGTGAGAGTGGGGCGATAATCCTACGTATTCAGCTTTCAAGCTTTCTGTTTTCTAGATAATTCTTTTTCAAACTTTTAGTTTTCGAGCTCTTCGTTTTCGAGATTGCGCCGAACTAAATCGTGCATTTGTTTTACAGTCATCAGTGCTAACCAGGTAATTTCTTCTACTGAACGTTGACCCGTTGTGGAAGTTGGGTTGTGGGCTTCAATCACAGATTGATAAATTGAATCGCCGCAAGCCTCTTCTATTGGCATAGCTCTATATAGTTTGGTTTATTTGAAAGCTAATCTATGAGGTTTAAGACAGTAAGATAGGGTTCAAAAATAGACAGCTTGGTAGTTGATGGAATCAGTACAGAACGAGATTCGACTTAATCCTATCTTCTCGCTGCGATTGTATTCATTGATCGAGTGGTCAAAGCCATAGGCTGTCGACGGGGCCATATATTGAGTTATGCCTTGCTGTGTCGCTGTTATTTCATCATGGCCATGACCGCAGAACACGTCACGAACGCGATATTTTCGAAGCACTTTCATCACATCAGTATCGTTCTCTAGGCGGATCGCTTTCATCCAATCTGCACCGACTGGAATGACAGGGTGGTGAACAACCACGATAGGATCATTGGCCTTTCTCAATTGTTGTTTTAGCTGAGCCATGCCGCGGTTATCAATACGCCCTGAACCAAGTGGGTGGCGGCTGTCTAGCGGCTTGAAGCTTGAGTCTAGGAACACAAACTCTCGTTCACCGATGGTGGCTTTGTCGGTGACATAAATCGTCGAGCCTTTTAGCTCTGTGCGCATTAAGCGAGAGTCATCATGATTACCCGCAATCACGTAAATGGATTGGTCGCTAATGTGTTGCCTAATGAATGCCTCTAATCGAACGTAGTCGCCAGACTTTGGGTTACAACAAATATCACCAGTCAGAAAGATGGTCTTGCATGCCGTGTCTTTGTTGACGTATTCCAGTGCTCTGCGCAGGTTCTCATAGCTGGATTCATCGGAAAGGTGGCAATCACTGATTTGGTACACGGTATTCATTGTTATTGTCCGGTAATTCGATACGTAGAATTAAAAGTGATAGAAAAATGCCTGCTAAATCAGCAGGCATTTATTGGTGTTATTTCGCTTTTGATGCGGCGTGGTGTTCAATCATGAAGGCAATAGCTTCATTGCTTAAACAAGATTTACTCACATATTGGCGCTGTTTACCGATATGCAGTATAAAACCAAGATCGGTCTGCTCAAGTTGGTCGATGTCACTCCACGCGATGGTGTTGGTCGCTTTGTGGTTTTTGTAACTTACTCCGTTAGCGTCACCTTGAAAGACAATTTTGCTGCCTGCGCCTGAGCTGATTTTTTGTCGCCATAACCACCAGGTTCTTTTGCAGTACACACTGAATGCTTCAATCACACTCAAAACAATAAAGAACCAGCCAACATAGCCGTTAGGTAATAGTTCAAACTCCAGCAGAACCACACCAAAAATAAGAAACAGTATTCCTTTTAAGTAGGCTTTTGGAAATTGAGTCGGAAGGCTAGTTTGATCATAACACTCCGCGAAAAACGTCTTGTCGAGTTTGTATTCTGTAGTGAAACCGGGTTCTTTAGACATGTGAGGCTACTTTATGGTTCTCTGTGAATGGGCTGTCAGTGGGCAGGTGTCCCACGCTGCAATTTTGCAACTTGATTATTGTATCGCTTCTCACTGTTTTTATTTAGATATTTTGGCTCTGTTTTGTAAATCGATGATACTTAACGGGTCTATTCTAACTTTAGCTATCAGACTAGTGTAGGGGCATCTTTAAAGTCACCTAAAAATTGGTGATGGGATGGATAGATCTGTGGAGTCACCCGGTTGTTGGGACTACTGGCCTTTTTGGATAAAACTTCGATCTCATTTTGTTGGTTGATGGAGTCTATAGTGATTAGCGTGCTTTATCACTACTGTTGAGGGGCTGGCATAGTCTGCTCTAACAGAATAAACATATGAAGCTTGCAAAGTTCATCACTGTTCACTCTGAGAGGCCATGCCCAAAGCGATACCTTGGGCATGGCCTTATTCTATTTCAGTTTTAGGATCAGTACTCGATGAATAATGACACCTGCTTAACGTTAATGAAGAAACTTCTTTCATAGGGAGAAGAGGTAAGAGCAATATCTAGTTTGTTCAACTCAGACACTCTCTTCTCATTTAATGCTTCTAATAGTTTAGAGTTGGTAAACCTAAGCGTTTGACCTGCTTCTACGTTGTTGAATGTAGTGAGTGGATTACTCCATGCTGCACATATTGTAAAAGACTCACAGAACGTGTCGTAATCCAGTGTGTTTGGAGACCAAGTTTGATTAACGATATGCGCAGTCACATTGTTGAATGGAAATTGAAGGGTTGAATCTCCGAAGTCAACAATAAGCGTAGCCTGTTTGATTTTCCCTCGAACCTCACTTAAGTCAAAACTCGCTAGTGTTTCGTAGTCGTATGGGATTGAAGCCCCCGCTCTCAAGTAACCACCGACACGATGTTGCGTGACTTGTGTTGCCGGGGTTGCTTGCCAGTTTTCTCTTTCCAAACCGAATAGGTTAGAGGGGAGGGTCACATTCACTGGCGGACTGAAATCAGAGGCTTGGTATGGTGGAGTTTGACCGAGAACTCCTTGTCGATAGGAGTCAACGCCACTGTAGATTAGCAGTGCGTTCAGTTCATAAGGACCATCGGCTTGCTTAAACGTGTCACCAGGAACGGTAAACTTGATGGTGTTTTCGCCAGCCTCAAGCGGTTCTTGGAAACTCACTAGCTCTAAATACTCTCCGGCTGCACCAACGATATTTACCGAACCTGTGTAAGTTCCACTGCGCGTAACATGGATAGGAAACTCAAAACTCAGCGAATCAATGTAGGTTCCATCTTGCGACATAGTCGGTGTGGTGACTAAACTCCCCGTGACTTCAATCGGTTCGCGGCAACGCTCAAAAGATGTTAAATCAATAAATTCTTCAAACTGAATTCGAGGGGCTGAAATTCGTATGTCATCTTGAGTGATTGCGTAGATGATCGTCGGGTTGGAGGTCAAAGTAGACGCTGAATCAAACGCGCCAAAAATATCTTCAGTTGAGTACTGTAGAGTGACGATTTGCTTCGCAGGTTTGAGTTGCAGACGTTTGCTTGTGTTCAGCTCGTCAATTCCATCGGTGAGGTAACCATGAATGGCAAAATCCCCCGCGGATTTAACATCAAGTTCCAAGCGCTGCTCTAAGGCAATAACACAGCCTTCAGAGGAAAACAGTGGAGCGAGTGAGAGGCTGACAAATTCAATGTCAGAGGGTAGTACGTGGATTTTTTTACTTGTCTGGCGAGTGATAGTTGTTCCATATTCTTCAAAAGACGTTATGCCTTCAATTAGATAATCCCCTTCAGCGGGTGGAACGAAAATATTGCTGTAGACACCATCTTTAGCAATAGCATCGAAATTGACACCCTCATCTTTAAGCGTCAGGCGTGTTTTTATTCCAGCTTCATCAATGATCACTGCGCTGGTTTGGGCACCTGTGATTGGATTCCCTTTGTTTGTCAGTAATGCAGAAACGGGAACTGGTTCACCGACCACAAATTGGTTTGCAGCTATCGCCATGCCAAACGCAATAGGGGATTGGATCGCAACATGAGCAATAATTACTGTGTTGTAACTTGGGTTTGGAAAATCAACGACGATCTTCCATTCGCCAGGTTCAGGGTTAGTTACTTCAGGCAAAAATAAATAGCTGCCCGGTAGCGGCGGACTTTGTGTGTCACCTGAAAGTATGTTCGCTTGCACATCATTGGATGATGTTGCGACTTGCCCGTTAGGCTTGACTAAATATACGGTTGCATCATCCAACGGCACGATGATTTCTGCTTTTAGGGCTTCCGCTTTGTCGATGGTAAATAGCATTGTGACTTCGTTATCGTTACTAGTCACTGGTTGAGATAGTGTCGTGCTTGTACTCATCCCAACGGGTATTGCATTACTGGCGATAGCCGGTGTGATGAAGGTACAGAAAAGACTGAACACCATCACTAATTGCTTGATGAATTTCATTGTGGCCACTCCTTAGCGCATTGAAATAATTTGTTGTAGAAAGCGTTCAACGTTTTGTCCCGTTTTCATTGTTGAGTGGTTAGCCAATACGTTACCCAATGCATTGGTATAACTTGGGTTAGCGCTTGCCAAGGTCACAACAACATCATTTTCTTGCGGTACTGTTTGAATGGCTTGGTAACTGACTATGGTGATTGGATGAGCTTGTGGTCCATGCACACTTGGCATTGTGACCGATTGAGTTTGAGTATCGAGGTAGGCCGCAGAACTAAAGCTTCTTAGCGCCTGCCAAGCGTTAACGCCTGCCCAACGCGATCCCCATGGGAATAGGCCAACGATATCAGGATCTTTCTCAATAACACCGTCTTGGTTGAGATCGGCATTTGCCCCAATAGAAAATGTATTTGCAATATTGCCGCGAGTACGCATTTGGATCGCGTTTGATGCTGTATCCGTTGTTAGATCACGGATACCAGGCATTTTAGGACCCGCAAACGGAATATTTGGGAGTTGCATGTACTTGCCAGCGTAATTATTTGGATCGGTACTGACGTTACTGTAGATATCGGCGTAGTGGTCCATTTTTATCACCGACAAATCTGCTGCGACGCTACCAAGGTGAGGTGTGGAGAAAGTAGAAAGGGAGGTTATCTCAAAGGAAGGGCTAAGTGCTTTGAGGTTTTGGGTATCTAGCCCGCCTTTACTGTGTGCAATGACGTGAACTTTGTCGGATTTCAACTCATCGAGAAAACCCTGAATTTTGTTGTTCAAGATATTAGCGTTAGTCGCTGTGGTTCCATTTTTGTCAGCAGAGAAACGAGTATAACGAATGCCATAGTCATCAAGTGTAGAAAGCACGCCTGGAGCCGTATCATCATCCCAAGTGTCTGATTGTGCAGCAATGCCATGAGCAAGAATCACAGGAATGGCAACATCAAGCTCGATTGAGACCCAATCGACAGACATACACCAGTTGTCTCCCGTATTGCCAGTATCAATATCGACGCGAATCTCATTGTTTTGGCCGAACTTGATATCACTGATATCGACTTGAAGGTTAGTATCCGTCCAGCGGTTATCAGAGCCTTGCAGCGTACCTAAAGACTTTCCGTTAAAAGATACGACATCTATTTCTGGAGCAATATTACTGACGTTGGCATTGGAGTCTATGTCGAAGACCGGCATGCTAATCCTTGCGTTAGAACCGAGAACGCCTTTTTGCTGCATATCGCCCAGTTTACTTGGGGCAATTCTCCCGTCACTTTGTAAAACGTTGGGGCTGACAACCATAGGAACAGGTAAAGAGATAAGTAGAGGTCCGCCAGAAGCATAGGTACAACCGGTATCCAGACCAGGACCCGAATTCACAACATAAACGCCGAGTTCTTCTTGCGGTGGGGCTATCCCAGAGCTTTGTGAGCGCATCGAAAAATTACGCAATTCGTATGAATCAGGTATATCTTCGGCACTCGCGAAACTCGGAGAAAGTAACAAAACACTGAGCGTGGCGCTCGGAATGTATAGTTTCATTTGTTTACCTTTGAGTATAGGTTATCCAAGAATTTGGTTGAAGAAAGCTCTATCTGTAGTTGTAAGGTAAAGGCTTGGAGTTTGATGTGAAATTTATTGGGTATAATTTCGGCTTGTTACTCAATTGATAAAACTGCTGCTCTATTTTTTTTCAAAATAGGAAGAGTGCGATCGCAGTTTCTGGATTGCGGAAGTTATGTCCTTATTTTCAAAAGGAGGGAGATAGTGCTCTAATATTGTTAGAACAATCTAAGTTAGTTTATGAAAGAGTAGCTAAGAATAGGAAAATCAAAGTTGGATGTAGGTTTGTTACAGAACTACATAGAGCGCGCTGTTCTGAATGGCTGACTACTAACCTAACTGGCTGTGCAAAGTTAGGTTAGTAGAAATTATGTGGCTGTTAATTCAGATTTGAGAGATAAGGGCTAGTGTTTTTTAGTAAAAATGGTAAAGGTCGCAATAAACTGAGGTTTGTTATTACATCGTTCGCTACATAGTGAATACAGGGGACATGCCGCTGTCTTGACCGTTCATTAATAACAAGCCAATCAACACAAGCAAAATGCCGCCAAAGAGTTGCAAGTAGTGACCTGTGGCTTTCAATGAGGCATTGCTGTTCTTGTTGCCTGCTGCCAAGTAGCGCTTCACTAAGTGTTTGCCTGTTAGCGTCATCATTGCGATTAATGAGGTTGTTAATGCTGTCCCTACGGCCATCGCAAAGGCGCTCAATACGCCCATCCAATATAGGCCAACCATGTTTGCGAAAAGCAGTACCATGATGGCTCCGGTGCACGGTCTTACGCCAATCGTCACTATAATTCCAGCATATTCTCGGAGCGTTGAGGCTTTGTTGATTGCGTCTGCATCGGCTACATGCTGGTGGCTGCACCCACAGTCGGCATGAGAATGATCTGCATGAGTGTTAGCTGCGGCTTGCATTGTGCTAGTAGCGTCGATTATCGGAGAAGGGGCTGATATTGATGAACGAAGTGCCATTGGCGAACGCGCTGAAATTGTCGCAGCTGTGTCTGTTGCGAGTGTAGTGATGGCTTTCACTTTCAGCTTAGGCTTACGCATAGCGGTGTAGATGTTTTTCAAAGCCTTCCAACATATAAGCGCGCCGACGACCGCGACTAAGGCAAAGCTTAATGAAACAAACATATTCGCTTTGTCATTCACTACTCGCATGGAAGCACTAAAGCCCCACAGCAACACGCTTACTAGTAAGATTGCGACCAATGCTTGTAAAAAAGCGGAGACGACCGTAAGCACTAAACTCGCCTTGGCTTTGGTTGGGTGAGTCGCTAAGTAAGTCGACACGATAACTTTGCCGTGCCCAGGCCCCAAAGAATGAAGCATGCCATAGATAAAGCTGAACCCGATAAGGTAACTGCCTGCGCCCCAAGGGCTGGATTTAGCTTCATAGAGCAGGTCTGCAAGTTCTGAATTGACTTCTCTTTGCCATTGAATGCTAGAGATAACTAACGATGGCCACATGGACCACAGTTGATACGCACCAATAGCAATAAGCACGAACGCGCCAGCACCAATGAGGTAGTGATTGATTTTGGATTGATTTTTCTTTATTTAACAAGAACCTATATCTGAAATCTTTCTGTTAATTAGTTGCCATGCTTAATCAGCTAGACGCTGACTTAAAGGCTGAAACGAATCACTGCGACTAAGAAGCGGGAACCGCCGCACAATGAAGCTCAACCGATTGTGTAAACAGTTGGCCTAGCGTGTTATCTGGATCTGCATCGACAGGTAAAGACATTGCATAACTCATTTGCTCTGGCGTCGGGTTAGGCTCGATTAATTCTAAATGGCATTGTCTTGCTAGTTCAGGTGACAATGTCACGTCGCTGTTGGATAGCCACGACATGTCGACAAAGTAACTAGGGTCAAAAATCAATACGCGAAGCGAGTTTCGTGTCACAGGCTTAGGTTTAGAAAGTGGTAGGTCAAATGTTAGAACCATCTTGGCTTTATCACGCTCAAACTTTGCGTTCTCAACCACCTGATATTTGATGGGCTCTTCACCATCATAAAAGTACGTGAAGTAGTGCTCGTACATCATGTTTTCGATTACAGACGCAGCGAGCTTTTTGAATGTTTCAGTTTCTGTATCGGCAGAGACGTCTTCTCCATCCAACATGTACATCGAGGTCATTGCATCAAAAGACCACTCCATAGAGAGACCGGTGATCATGCCATTCTCTCCCTCAATATGAGTTTTCATCTCTATCCAAGAGTGAGGGTGGGCATATAGATTTGGCGCAAAACACAATAATGCTAGGCCAACAGTCAAGCCCTTGAGAGAGCGAAAGCATGTCGAGAAACGGCTTACATAGCGTGTGGAGAGGCGATTGATGACATCGATTAGAATAAATGGCTGTTTCATGAGAAATGATGGTAATTTAGTGTGATGTTATATTATAACAACCCGATGCGTTGTTCACTTCAAATTATAAGCTTGTTTACATTGAAGCCGACTGCAATTCTTGATTTTCAATCCAACCTATTTTTCCTATAAACATCTTTGATTGGTCCCTAATTCGACATTATTCAGACTAGTGTGTGACGTTGAATAGTCGATTAAGCTCTCGGTTGTGCGAGGCCTTTTTGTAATGGGTTTGAGCTTGGCTCTTGATAACAGGCATTAACAACGCAAAAAATACCCCCAGTAAAAATACTACCCCCTAGTATATATGGTTATTTGAAAGGTAACTGAGATAGGCTGAAGATGACGGTAAGTTTGGGTGCTTGTGATCTTAGTTATCGATCCAGTAAATCTTATTTTTCACATGATAGTTATTGGCATATGCCAGTAATGGGGCGTATGCTGAACTCCTGATCATCAATAACAGGAAGTTACTATGTTATACGCAGTACCTTGTCGCGACCTTCATGTTGGCAACCACTTTGCTCGTTCCCCACAGATCGCGATTGTCGATGAACAACGACAGATAAAACAGATTGTTCCTTTGATTGACTCCGACACCTCTTGCAATAAAAAGAAGCAATGGATTTCGGTTCTCCGTTCTTACGATGTGAAATCTGTGGTGGTTCGTTATATTGGTAAGAAGATGCTGGCGCACTTGTTCAATAACGATATTCGAGTCTTGGCATCGACAGGTAAGGCAGAAATCGGGGCTTTGGATTTCGACAATCTACGGGAAGTGACCGATCTCGATTATGGTCGCGAGCCGAGAAATAGTGGGTGTGGCAATAAAACGTGCGGCGAAAACGGGCACAAAAAACAAGCTTCGATTCTAATGGTACAGCCTAATCAGCTAGGTGCTATTCGAGGGTTCCGACAATGACCTTTTTGTTGACGCTATTGGGGTTTGTCGGAGTCGTTACATTGATGGCGATAGGCGTGATTTTTTCGCGCAAGCCAATCAAAGGCAGCTGTGGAGGATTGGCGCAGTTAGATATTGAGCGTGAATGCAATTGCAAGGATGTGTGTGAAGGGCAAAGCAAAAAGCTGTATCAGATTACTGAGCCATCAAGCTAAGTATCGAAGTAAGCATCAGAGTTCTCGCTCACTGAGTTAAATAACTTCTGGCTAACACGTTAATTAACTACTTTGAATCACCAACGCGTGACCATTGACGATGCACTTGGCGACTTTAGCTCGTGCACGCTTGATAATGTTGCCGAACGTTTGGCGAGACACCTGCATTTGTTCAGCGGCTTCAAGCTGGCTCAGGCCTTCTTGATCAGCCAAGCGCAAGGCTTCGAGCTCTTCCAATAGCAATTCTTCTTTATGAAGCTCGTCCATAGGAACACCATTGGGCTTAAAACAAGAGTAAGCCGTACGGGTACACAACTGGCGATGTTTTTTTGGTCGAGCCATATCAATCTCTAGCAATCTATGGGTAAAGGTAAGTATGAAGGTTTTCTTTCCACACAATCATCGGCGTTGCCAAGTGTGCAGCCAAGGTTTTTTCAACGACAGCGCCATTTGTTTTGAAGCTATTGGCGAGCATGACACTTTAACTAAGCATGAGGCAGTAGCTAAATATAAAACCAGAGCCAAGATTGTACCAACAGATAAAGCTGAGGGCTACGATGGCATCATGCAAGGTGGCATTGTCACTACATTGCATGACAGCGCGATGTTGCATTGTCTATTTCAGAATGATATCAAGGCGATGACGGTGAGTTTAACCTCTCGTTTTCATCATCCGATTTTGATTGGTCAAGAACTGGAAGTTCGTGCCCAATGGGTGAAAAGTAGACGTAATATCTACTTCCTAGAAAGCCAAATTACTCAGTGCGGAAAGTTATGTTCGTCGGCACAAAGTCAGTTTATGTCAGTTTCTAGCTATCAAACTTAAGCTTGGTATAGCGGTGTTGTTTTATCAGTTATAAAAGTCCAACTACGGTTTCATAATCACTGAAAATAACGTGTACGAAGAAGAGATTAACCGCGCCCTGTTGAAGATTCGTGAGTCACGAAAGTGGCGTAAAATCTTGGTCGATTATTTTGCAGATAAGTAACCGAGTTTAACTGCTGACTATCAGGCATTTCTAATGCCTATCCTTAGAGTTGTTCTGAACCAGAGGCTTTGTTCTTTTTGAAATATTTGAACGCTGTCCAAACGACATAAGCCGCAACGCCCACAATCAATGCAGAGCGAAGGAGAATGGGCGCATCATGTTCAAGCTGGCCAACATGCGGCACAATACTGGCAAATAATCGACTGGTAAAAAACAGCCCCATTACTAACATAACAATCTTATTCATGTGACCTGCCATTCAATTGAGTACGTTGCACAGAATGAGTTATGTTGGCGATTACACGGCCAAAAACGATTCTGCTCGAAATAAAAGCATGCGCTTCTCAAGAGCGCCCGTCAACGCGATATCAGCTTAAAGCCAGTAAGCTAAAGTTTCGTTTTTGGAAGTGATTTGTTCTGCTGTTGGAGTTTCGAGTTCAAGACTGTTGTGAGGTCGATGACACCTTTCTGTGAATTTGATTTTCCGGAATTATTATTCTGATTTATGATCGCATGCAATCTAGGGGGGACAAATGTCCTCCTCTTTGTTTCTATCGGCGCAATAAGATAGGTGCTACAAAAATCAAATAATAAAGGACACCCCGATGGATCTATTCGCCCTACTTGATATCAATAATACCTTAGTCAATATCCCAATAGGGGATGGCTACGCGATGAGCTGGATTGAAGCATTCGGCACCGTATTTGGGTTGCTGTGTATTTGGTTTGCAAGCCAAGAAAAAACCATTAATTACCTGTTCGGGTTACTGAATGTCACCTTATTTGCGGTTATCTTTTTCCAAATTCAGTTATACGGACTGTTACTGCTTCAACTCTTTTTCTTCTGCGCCAACATTTACGGCTGGTACGCATGGACACGCCCTAATGAGCAAGGTGAAACGCTAGAAGTTCGCTGGTTGAGCCAAAATAAGCTGGTGGCAACGGCTGCAGCCTGTGCGATTTCGATTGCACTGCTCACAATGTATATCGACCCATTCTTCTTTGCGTTGGCAAACATCGCGGTTGATAGCTTGAATCTATTTGGTGCTGATTTAACGGAACCAGTACTTGAACCTGATGCGTTCCCATTCTGGGATGCCACGATGACCATTCTATCTATTGTTGCTCAAGTTCTTATGACACGTAAGTATGTTGAAAACTGGATACTGTGGATTGTGATTAACATTATCAGTGTTGGTATTTATGCGACGCAGGGTGTGTACGCAATGTCTGTTCAATACGCAATCTTAATGTTTATTGCGGCAAACGGTACTCGTGAGTGGGCACGCACAGCTAAACGAAACAGTGATAAATCGTTGACTCAAGCAACGGCGTCTTAGGAGTGAAGATGGCAAAGCAACCTCATATTGGCGTTGATGAAACGCAAATTGCTCCGTTAGTCATTGTTTGTGGTGAGCCTGATAGAGCGAATCGAATCGCGAGCTTGCTTGAAGATGCCGAGATGGTTTCTGAGAACCGAGAGTATCGAATCTTCACTGGAACTTATCAAGGGAAAGCGATATCAGTTTGCAGCACTGGTATTGGCGCACCTTCAATGATCATTGCGGTAGAAGAACTTAAGTTTTGTGGTGTGACTCATATCGTCAGAGTAGGGTCTGCAGGTGCGATGCAGTCACATATCGGGCTTGGTGAGCTAATTATTGCAGAGGGCGCGGTTCGCGATGAGGGTGGTTCTACCGCTTACGTTAAGCCGTCGTATCCCGCCTATGCAAGCTTCTCTCTGCTTAAAGAGCTAGACAACTTCTTGCAGCAGCAAACAACACCTTACTATTTGGGCACGGTACGCTCACACGACAGTTTTTATACCGATGACGAGCAGGCGCTTTGTCAGTACTGGAATGGCAAAGGCATTTTAGGTGCAGACATGGAAACATCCGCGCTGTTTACCGTGGGACGCTTGAGAGGGCTTAATGTAGCTTCTATCTTGAACAATGTTGTCTTGTACGAACAAGAAGTAAAGGAGGGCGTTGGGCAATATGTCGATGAGGCAGAGGCAATGATGCAAGGAGAGCGGCTAGCATCATTAGCGGCACTGGAAGCATTAATTACTCAATAAGAGCCTGAATAAATGCAAGGCGAAAGCGATGGGAGACCGTCGCTTTTTTATTGGGTTCTCTCCTGTGGTTTAAGTGGTTACAATCGTTTGAATATAAACAGCAGTAATGCAATGAGAGAGTAAGTATGAAGATTGCACCATACTCAAGCGGACGCTTTAAAAATTACTTAGAACAAAAAAGCTCTGAATTTAGAGATCTCATCTACCAACACCAAGTTAACTCTCGTTACTTCAATCAAAACGATGAAATCCTACGTCAAGGTGAGCAGCTTCAGTATCTTTATGTAGTGCCCGCAGGGAGAGTCTCTATGAGTATTTCTGCAGCTAATGGGCGACGCTTTCAATTGGGTGAGGTGAATTGCGATTACCATATCTTCGGTGAGATGGAGTTTTTCACGCAGACCCCTTGTCAGTGGAACGTAGTGGCTGATGAACACATGCAAGTTGATGTTATTTGTATCCAGAAACTATCAGAAGCGCTACATGAAAATCCGGAGATGATGTTCTTTTTCGCCTCTGCATTAGCGGAAGATTATCAAGACTCTATGGGCATTTACACTAATCGTCTTTTACACTCAATTACCTACAACATTGCCTACGACTTATTGGTTCAAAGTCAGACAAATACTGTGTTAGGCGGTTTCGATAAAGTGAATCAAGAAGCGGAACGTTTTGGCACATCGAGCAGAGTGTATCGAAGAGCGGTTAAAGACCTATTGTAAGCGTGTCATGAACACC